>NZ_JBFTMM010000008.1:0-210745 GCF_056396945.1 Pseudomonas sp. 05N432
TCGCCATTCCAGGCTGTTCCAGAAGCGTAATCGAGGGTTGCAAGCATGTTCAATGACCTGAGTCGCCTCGGTAAATACCTCGGTCAGGCCGCGCGCCTGATGGTCGGCATGCCCGACTACGACACCTACGTCGAGCATATGCAAACCAAGCACCCGGACAAACCGGTGATGAGCTACGAGGCGTTCTTCCGGGAGCGCCAGGAGGCTCGTTACGGTAGCAAGGCTGGGCCGAAGTGCTGTTGACCCGCTGACGGCGGGTTAACAACTGTAATGTGGGAGCGGGCTTTTTGTGGGAGCGAGCCTGCTCACGATAGCGGTCTGACAGTCAGCTGCAATGTTGAATGTCAAGCCGTCATCGCGAGCAGGCTCGCTCCCGCACGGAGCAGCTCCCATTTTTCGTTAGTGATTGCTAGCCAGCCCATGCCCGTTTAGATTTTGAAGCGCGCCACCGTCTGGTGCAGTGCTCCTGCCATCTGCGCCAATTCCAGACCGGCGGTGTGGGTATGCTGGGCACCCAGCAAGACCTGCCCGGACACGTTACGAATGCTCACCAGGTTACGATCCACCTCACGAGCGACCAATGCCTGCTCCTCCGTGGCGCTGGCGATCATCAGGTTGCGCTCATTGATCTGCGAGATTGACCGGGTGATCGCTTCCAGCGCCTCGCCGGAGCGTTGCGCGACTTCCAGGGTCGTCTGTACCAGGTGACCGCTGCTTTGCATGGCAGTCACCGCGTGTCCGGTATCGAGCCGAATGTTGCCAATCATCTGCTCGATTTCCTGGGTCGACACCTGAGTGCGATGGGCCAGTGCCCGCACCTCGTCGGCGACGACCGCAAAACCACGTCCGGCATCCCCGGCACGGGCTGCTTCAATCGCCGCGTTGAGGGCCAGCAGATTGGTTTGCTCGGCAATGCTGCGAATCACGTCCAGCACCGTGCTGATGTCTTGCACACGCCCGGCCAATTGCTGGATACGCTGTGAGGTATCCGTCATGCCGTCCGCCAGCGTGCCTATCGAGGCCACCGTTTCCTGAACATGTTCACGGCCGCGCTGCGCGGTTTGCTCGGACACCCGGGACGCCTCGCTGGTGCTGACGGCATTGCGTGCGACCTCGTCGACGGCCGCCGTCATTTGATTGATCGCCGCTGCAGCCTGCTCGATCTCCAGGCCCTGCAACTGCAAACTGTCACGGGTCTGGCTGCTGACAGCACTCAGCTCTTCGGACGAACTGGCCACCTGATCGACCGACGCCGCGATGTGCTTAACCATCGCGTTCAGGCTTTGCTGCATCTGGTGCATGTTCATCATCACGCTACCGTCGGCATCAGCATTTACTGGCACTTGAATCGTCAGATCGCCTTGCGCAATTTGACTCAGTGCCCGCGCAGCAACATCGGGCTCTCCCCCCAAGGGTCGGGTGACACTACGCGTCACGATGACCGCCGCGGCGGTGACCGAGGCCAGGCAGAAAACCAGCAACCCCAGCATGTTCAGCCGCGCATCGCTGTACAGGGCCTGCGCCGACCTTTCACGATCGGCGAAGATCTGCCCTTGCTGTGCCATCAGCACGTCCAGGCTTTTATAAACCAGCTGTTCGGCGGGGATCACTTGCTGTTTCAACTGCGCCATCGCAGCATCAAAGGCACCTTGCCTGATCAACGCCTGCACCTGGGTGAACGCGGCGACATAAGCCTCGCGATTCTTCTTCAGGGCCACATAGGCAGCCTTGCCTTCGGGTAGATCGAACAACGGTTCGAGCGTTTCAAGTGCCTGGCTGATGCGCTTTTTGGTGGCATCGATGGCCTGTTGCGCTTGCTGATTGTCTTTGTCGATCAGCAGATCCCGGGTGTTCCTGGCGTTGTCCCGTACCCCTGTGGCAATGGCCATGATCGGATCGATTTTCGGCCAGTCCTGTTTGACGATCACCATTGCCTGATCCTTCAGCGTTGCCAGATCGTGCAACGCATAGAACGCCAGGCCTGTCAGCACCAACGGCGCGATTGCAAAGCCGATGACGATACGTTGAGCCGTGCTTAACTTGGCCAAATCAAATGCTCCCTGATTAGTACCTGCCCGACGGGCAGCACATTTGAAACTTCATGTCCGCGTAAACCCTGATTCCACCTCACTCCTGGTCGTTTCAATGTCCGCGAATGTAATGTTCCAGTTGCCGTATCAAGTCGGCCTGCTCGGCGATGGCTTCTTTGACCAGATCACCAATCGACAACAGGCCAATCAACTGGTCGCCTTCCACCACCGGTAAATGGCGCAAATGACTGTCGGTCATGACCTCCATGCAACGCTCGATGCTCTGCTGACTGTCTGCCGTCACCACGGGCGCGCTCATGATGTCCCTGACCGGCGTACCGACCGAAGAGCGCCCCTGCAGAACGACCTTGCGTGCATAGTCGCGTTCGCTGATGACGCCGACTACCTGCCCCTCCTCTATGACGGGTAGCGCACCGACGTTCTTTTCGGCCATCAGCTTCAGCGCTTCAAGGACCATCTGGTCTGGCGCGATGCTATGTACGTGCTGGTTTTGCACGACCTTCAGCTTCAGCAATTGTGCGGCTGTTTTCATACGGACCTCCGACGTCAATCACGCTTAAAAAAGCAAAAAAAAAAACGCCTGAAACCTTTCGGTTCCAGGCGCCTTTGCCTGTTCTTACTGCGGTGTTAAAACCAGACATCCATGCCCGATGTACCGACGTTGCCCATGACCTGTTCGGCCAATCGATCGTCGTTGATCGAGGGGGCTGTCCACTGGAGTCCGTTCCAGATGAACCTGATACGAGCCTTGCAGCCTTTGTGCCAGTCGGCAGCAGGACGCTTCATCCTGTGTGCGAACCCAGGCTCCTGAGCGATAGAGGGAGGCGAAAGCTCATTGCACTGTCTCCCGCTGGTGCAAATCGTTACGCATAGCGCTTTATAAAAGTGCATCCAGGCGGCCGACTCAGGTCCGCCGGGCGGTATGGCAAGTTCTGAGCACTGCCTTACACTGCGATACACCCACTGTTCAACGGATCGATAGGTCCCACGGCAATCCATGGCATCACCTCATGATCCGGGTGAAACCAACATGAAAACGGTCACCGCCCTTTTCACCTGTCTGCTTGCTGCCAGCGTGTGCGCGGCGACAAGCACCTGTGCGAACGCTGCCCCTCCATCGCCAATCTTCAAGACCAGTTTCGACTGCGCCCAGGCAAAGGCGTCCATTGAAAAGCTGATCTGTCGCGATCCACAACTGGCGCAGATGGACATCGAACTGACGCGTCTTTATCGCCTGGCGCTCACGGATGAACATTCAGCACCGCCTCCAGACAAAGTCATGATCGATCAGCAGTTCTGGATCGAGGCCCGTAATCAATGTGCCTCCGCGCCCGCGCCCAAGGCGTGCACGATCCGGAGTTATGCCGAACGCGCGCACCAGTTGCGCCAAGGCTCGGCAATTGTGAGAACCAAGGATCCAGACCGGCTCACCGAGGGTCCCCTGGCTTTTCGTTGTACAGGGTTTGACGCACTGATTACCGCCACCTTCTTCAGCACGCAACCGGGTGTCGTGTACCTGAAATGGGCGAATACTTCGATCACCCTGAGCCAGGTGCCGAGTGATTCGGGAACCCAATACACGGGTAAGGATTACCAGGGGAATTACAGCTTCTGGCAAAACGACAACGTGATCCTTTTCCAAAAGCCGCGCTCAGCGGAAATGAGTTGTACGGCCGAGCCGGCCGGCTGATTGCTCTGGCGCAACGGTCATTCAGTTTCCGTTTGGAGACCAGCAGGCGAGGATACAGCACCCTCGCCACTCACCTGTCCCTCAAAAAACAGCGATATGCGAGTCCGTTCGCGGCTCGGTTCCGCCACACAACACGCCCGTTTCAGGATCGCGCAGGATGATCTGCCCACGCCCATAACGGGTCAGGTCGCAGGCCACTTGCACTTGATGCCCGCGGCGGGCCAGGGCTGCGGCCATGTCCCGCGAAGCATCCTGCTCGATGCCGACCTGCAGCCCGCCCAGCCACTGCCAACGCGGTGCATCCAGCGCCGCTTGCGGGTTGAGGCCMAAATCCACCAGGTTCATGACCATCTGCACATGCCCTTGGGGCTGCATGTAGCCACCCATCACGCCAAAGGGGCCCATCGCCATACCGTCCTTGCTGAGAAAGCCCGGGATTATGGTGTGGAAGGTCTTTTTGCCGGGTGCCAGGCAGTTCGAGTGCGCCGGATCAAGGCTGAACTCTTCACCGCGGTTTTGCAGGGCTATGCCGCTGTCAGGCAGTACCACGCCGGAGCCAAAACCGTGGTAGTTGCTTTGGATAAACGAAACCATGTTGCCTTCGGCGTCGGCGGTGGCCAGGTACACCGTGCCGCTGGCGGTTGGATCACCCGGTTGTGGGGCCAGCGCTTGCTCACCGATCTGTGCCCGACGATGGGCAACATAGTTTTCGCTGAGTAAATCCTCCACCGCGACCCGCATGTGCTGCGGGTCAGTGATGTAATGCAGGCCGTCGCTGTAAGCGAGTTTCATGGCCTCAAGCTGACGGTGCCAGGTCTGCTGACTGTCGCGGTGATCGAAGTCGAAACCCTCGATAATCTTCAAGGCCATCAATGCCACGAGGCCCTGGCCGCTCGGCGGAATCTCCCAGACGTCATAGCCTCGATAATTGACCTTGATCGGCTCGACCCATTGGGCGCGATAACCCTGCAGATCACTAGCGCGCAGATACCCGCCGGTCGCCCTGGAATGGGCGTCCAACCGTTGCGCCAGTGCCCCACGATAAAAGCTTTCGCAACCTGTAGCCGCGAGTTCTGTCAGGGTCTGCGCCTGAGCCGGGTTGAGAAACATCTCGCCAGCGCGGGGTGCCCGGCCGTCAATCAAGAAGGTTTCGAACCAGCTATCGAGCACTTCGTTGCGGCTCGGGGTGAAGTTCTCCAATGCGGATTGCCATTGAAGAGCAACCACGGGTGACACCGGAAAACCGTCGTGCGCCAAACTGATGGCTGGCTGCAACACCTCAGCAAAGGGCAGACGACCGAAACGTTTGGACAGCTCAGCCCAGGCCGACGGGCAGCCTGGAACTGTCACGGGTGTCCATCCGTGCAATGGCATTTTTTCGTGGCCGGCGGCTCTCACCGCTTTGATGCTCAGGGCCTGCGGGGCCCCGCCATTGGCGCTCAAGCCATGCAGTTTGTTCTGCGTCCAGACCAGCGCAAAGGCGTCGCCGCCAATACCGCAACCGGTCGGCTCGACCACGGTCAACGCTGCAGCCGTGGCAATCGCGGCGTCAATGGCGTTGCCACCGCGCCGCATGATCTCGATACCGGCTTCGGCGGCCAACGGCTGGGAGGCGGCGACCATGCCGCGTTTAGCGAAAACACTTTGACGCTGTGAGGCGTAGGGATACTCATGGGCAGAAAATGTGAACATGGCAGGTCTCACACATCAGGGATGTTCGGGCTCACAGCACCCGACTGAGAAAGGCGCGGATGCGGGCGTGGCTGGCCGAAGATCTGAATGATGAGCGGCCATACCGTCATGGAGACGGTATAGCCGGTTATGGTGACGGTGCGGGTGAGTTTTTACTGGTGCTGTACCTGCAACTGGGACGACACCTGGACCCGCGCAAGCATGTGCTCGGCCCCTCCCCCGCGACGCATGCCACGCACCGGGCAAGCGTCGAGGTACTCGAGGCCCACCGCCAGTTTCAGATGGCGCTCGGGTCGCGCCAATCGGTTGGTGACGTCGAAGCTGTACCAACCATCGTCGAGCCAGGCTTCGGCCCAAGCATGACTGGCCAGATGACTTTCATCTTCCGTGCACAGATAACCGGAGACGTAGCGCGCAGGAATGCCCAGGCTGCGAGCGCAGGCCAGGAAGGCATGGGTATGGTCCTGGCAGACCCCGACGCCGGCGGCAAAGGCATCGGCTGCGGTGGTGTCCACCGTTGTAGCGCCCGGGCTGTAGACCATGTGATCGGCGAGGCCATTCATCAGGTCAATCAACGCCCCGCGATCACGCCGCGTGCCGCACCGCTGTATGGCAAAGGCGTTGAGAGCGTCGTCAGCCTTGGTCAGATGACCGGTGCGCAAGAACGGCAACGGCGACTGAGTGTCGTGCTCCACCTCCAGCATCTGGTCGATTTCAACCTGACCATAAGCGGTCAGCACAAGGGCGCCGTGGGGCTCATCCATCGTCAATACATGCAGGATGTTGCCGTATGGATCGAGCTGGCTACGTACCAGGCGCGGCAGTTCCAGGTGCCATTCCAGAATGTGCTGGCGCTCGGTGTTCTTGGGCGTCAAACGCAGGAACTGGATGCTGGTGCAGACTTCGTCGGTGTAGCTGTAGGTGGTGTCGTGGCGTATGGACAGTTTCATACGACCTCCAGATAGGATTCGTGGACGGTCTGGCCGAGATGGCGAACCTGGGAGATGAAATCAGTCAGCCAGAGATGCAGACCGAAGCCGAGAATCTCGTCGATCCCGGTGTAGCGCAGCCGCGCATTCAATTCGGCGGCCAGCCGCTGGGCCGCCCGCCCGTTACTGCCCGGCAGGCTGGCGAGGATCTGGTCCAGCTCCTCGATGCAGGCGTGCAGCGAACGCGGAACGGCGGCGCGCAACAGCAGCATCTCGGAGACCTGCTCGGCGTTCGGCGCATTGCGGTAGAGTTCGTTGAACGCCTCGAAAGACGACAAGGCACGCAACAAGGCGCTCCATTGGTAGTAGCCGCGGGCCGAGTTGTCGCTCACCTCCTCCGACTCCTCTCCGTACATTTCGTAGCGCGCATCCAGCAGGCGCAGAGTGTTGTCGGCGCGTTCGAGGAAGGTGCCCAGTCGAATGAAGCAGTAGGCATCGTTGCGCATGATGGTGCCGGAGGTCGCCCCGCGGAACAGGTGCGAGCGCTCTTTGACCCATTCGCAGAAATGGCTGATGCCATAACGCCCCAGGCCATTGCGGGCGATGTTGCGCATCTCCAGCCAGGTGGCGTTGATGTTCTCCCACATGTCGGCGGTGATCCGTCCGCGCACCGCATGGGCGTTGGCCCGCGCCGCTTGCAGGCAGCAATAGATACTGCCGGGGTTGGTTTCATCCAGCGCGAAGAAGTGCAGCATGCGCTCGGTGTTGAGTTCGCCGTAGCGCTGGTTGTAGTCGTCCAGCGTGCCGGCGGCCAACAGCGACATCGACAGCTCGGCATGGCCATCGGTGCGGCCGGCCTGGGGCATCAGCGACAGCGAGTAACTGACTTCGAGCATGCGCGCCAGGTTTTCGGCACGCTCCAGATAACGGGACATCCAGTAGAGGTCCGAAGCGGTTCTTGAAAGCATGTCTTAGTCCTCCACTACCCAAGTGTCTTTGGTGCCGCCGCCCTGGGACGAGTTCACCACCAGCGAGCCTTCGCGCAATGCCACGCGGGTCAGGCCGCCGGGCACCAGGCGGGTTTCACGGCCCGACAACACAAACGGGCGCAGGTCGATGTGGCGTGGGGCGATGCCGCTTTCGACAAAGGTCGGGCACGTGGACAGGCACAGCGTCGGCTGGGCGATATAGGCTTCGGGGCGGGCCTTGAGACGCGCGCGGAAGTCCTCGATTTCCGCCGCCGTGGCGGCCGGGCCGACCAGCATCCCGTAGCCCCCGGAACCCTGGGTTTCCTTGACTACCAGCTCGGGAAGATTGGCCAGCACGTGGGACAGCTCTTCTGGTTTGCGACATTGCCAGGTGGGAACGTTCTTGAGAATCGGCTCCTCGTCTAGGTAGAAACGGATCATTTCGCCCACATAGGGGTAGATCGATTTGTCATCCGCCACACCGGTGCCGATGGCATTGGCGAGGATCACATTCCCCGCGCGATAGACTGCCACTAGCCCGGGCACGCCCAGCATGGAGTCCGGATTGAAGGACAGCGGGTCGAGAAATGCATCGTCGAGGCGCCGATAAATCACATCCACCTGCTTCGGGCCGGCAGTAGTGCGCATGTAGACATGATCGTCGCGGACGAACAGATCGGCGCCTTCAACCAGTTCCACGCCCATTTCACGGGCCAGGAACGCGTGTTCGAAGTAAGCGCTGTTGAAGCGACCCGGGGTCAGTACCACGGTCGTCGGGTTGTCCAGGGGGCTGGAGCTCTTGAGGGTGTCCAGCAGCAGGTTCGGGTAGTGGTCGATGGGCGCCACACGCTGGGCGGAGAAGAGTTCGGGAAACAGGCGCATCATCATCTTGCGGTCTTCGAGCATGTAGCTGACGCCGCTGGGTGTGCGCAGATTGTCTTCGAGTACGTAGTAACTGCCATCGCCATCGCGGACCAGATCGACCCCGGAGATGTGCGCATAGATGCCGCGGTGCAGATTCAGGCCCTGCATGGCGACCTGATAACCCTCGTTGGCCAACACCTGTTCGGCCGGAATAATGCCCTCCTTGAGAATCCGTTGCCCATGATAGATATCGGCCAGGAACATGTTCAAGGCCTGGACCCGCTGAATGCAGCCACGCTCGACTATCTGCCATTCGCTGGCCTTGATGCTGCGTGGAATGATGTCGAACGGAATCAACCGCTCGGTGCCCTGCTCGTCCCCATATAACGTGAAGGTGATACCGGCTCGATGGAACAACAGGTCGGCTTCGCGACGACGCTGATCCAGCAGCTCCAGGGGCGTGTCCGCCAACCAGCGCGCAAACTCCTGGTAATGTGGCCGGCAGCCACCACTCGCATCATACATTTCATTAAAAAAAGCTCGGGACATACCCCACTCCTTGCCGCGATACAGCCGGCATTTTTTTATAACTTTGTCATTCCAATAGATGAAGCCTTACGTTGTTTTAGTGAGTGCTGTTTCTGTAAAGCACCTCAGTGTGCACCGTGAACTTCCTGTCCCTTTATGAAGCTGGAAGCTCACGATTCCGACAGCGTCCTGACGCATTCTGGCGTCAGAGATCTGGCCGTTTCCGGATTAGCTTACTGGCGCTCCTACTTGTAACGCCCCCAGTTTCTTTTTCTCGCAAAAACCACACTTCCGGTGGTTTGAAAGTGCTTTTGCAAGGGCTGTGCCCACGCAACGCCAGGGCCGCTAAAAATCGGAAAAACCTCTAGCAATGATACTGAGGCGACATTTCCGTTCATTTTTATGGTGTTTTTCTTGTAACACGCTGAAACGTTTATTGCACTTATCGTTTGCACAACTCTGGCGCGAACAAAATCGGTGCATTGGGTAAACAAGTTGACTTTATTGCCCTGTAAACGGGAAATTTTTACCCACTCTTTTTTATGAGCTTTGTAATACCATTCCTTCAGACCCGTACATCAAATTTCATCCTTGCACCATTAATGCGCACGCAAATGCACACTATGGCTGCGCACGGAACCGAAGTGCCTGCTGATGACGCACACAAACACTCATCACGTTATTCGGTTGAATGAGCGCTTCAAGTCGCAGGTTACGACGGTCAACACCGACCTGACAGGAACGCAACCGCACATCGGACAACGCAACAGCGCATGGGCATAATCAACGGACTGAAAAAGAGTGATGGCCATGCTGATCGACGAAGAACTGACCCTGAAAAAACTGGAAGTGTTCCTGGCGTTCATGCGCACCGGCAACCTGGCCCGTGCGGCGGTCGAACTGCAGACCAGCAACGTCAGCGTGCACCGGGCCATTCACTCGCTGGAAAGCGCACTGCGCTGCCCGCTGTTCAAGCATGAGGGGCGTAACCTGACGCCACTGGAAAGCGCCTATGTACTCGAAGAGCGGGCGCAGAAGCTGATTCAGGATGTGCTCGAAAGCGTGCGCCTGACCCGCGAAGCCGCGGGGTTTTCGGCCGAACGCTTCAAGCTCGGCTCGTTGTATTCACTGACAGTCAAGACTGTGCCGCAGTTGATCATGGGCCTGAAGATCCGCCGCAGCGAACTCAACATCGACCTGATCCTCGGTTCGAACATCGACCTGCTGTACAAGCTCAAGAACATGGAAGTCGACGCGATCCTGGTGTCCCTGGACGACAGCGTCAACGACCCGGACTGCGAGCAGATCCCGCTGTTTTCCGACGACATCTTCCTCGCCACGCCGGCCGACTCACCGTTTGCCCAACGCGCCGAAGTCGATCTCGCCGAGGTGCGCAACGAGACCTTCATTACCCTGACCCAGGGCTTCGCCACGCATCAGGACAGTATCCGGGTGTTTAAGCAGGCGGGGTTCGAGCCCAAGGTGGCGATGCAGGTCAACGACATCTTCACGCTGCTGAGCATGGTCAGCTCCGGAGTCGGTTATGCGCTGCTGCCAGGGCGGATTGCGGCGGTCTACGAGAACCGGGTGAAGCTGATCCCGTTGCAGGAGCGCTATCGGTTGCAGCAGCACATTGGAGTGGTATTTCTAAAGGCCAAGGAGCGCGACCCGAACCTGCTGGCGTTGTTGGCGGAGTGTCGGATGTATGCCAATCGGCAGGCCTGAAACCGAGGCGCACCCATCGCGAGCAGGCTCGCTCCCACAGGGGAACGCATTCCAATGTGGGAGCGAGCCTGCTCGCGAAGACGGCAGCCCATTCAACAAATAATCAAAGCCCTATCCCACAATCCCGCGAACGATGAAGTACAGCAACGACGGCCCCAGCAAGCACCCGAGTCCGGTATGAAACGTCGCCGTCAGCGCCCCATACGGCACCAACCGCCGATCCGTCGCTGCCAGGCCCGCCGTCACACCGCTGACAGTGCCGGCCAACCCACCGAAGACCATCGCCGAGCGCGGGTTATCGAGCCCCATCCAGCGAGCAGCCATCGGCGTGCCGACCATCACCAGAATCGCCTTGATCAAGCCGGTGGCAATCGATAGCGCGACCACGTCGGAACTGGCGCCAATCGCCGCACCCGTCACCGGGCCAACAATGTAGGTCACCGCACCGGCACCAATGGTGGTAATGCTCACTGCATCCCGATAGCCGAATGCCCAGGCGATGCATGCACCGACGATAAACGGCAGCACCGTGCCGAGCAGCAGCGCGAGCGCGCCGATCAACCCGGCCTTGCGTGCTTCGGTGGCCTGCACTTCGAACGCCGTGGCGACGATCGCAAAGTCCCGCAGCATGGCGCCGCCCATCAGGCCGATACCGGAAAATAACGAAATGTCTGCCAGACCTTTCTGCCCACCGGTGAGTGTGCCGCCGACCCAGGCCAGCACCAGGCCGATGACTATGGCAATCGCCGAGCCGTGAATCCGTCCGAATGTCAGGCGTTTGGAGAGCACGACGGAGATCCACATGATCACCCCGACGAACGCGAACGCGGTGACCAGATCGTTATGTTTCAGACCCGCTTCCATGAGATTCCACATATCAGCGACCTCCTGCTGCAGCGGTGATCGAGACACTGTCGACCGGTTCGTCCGGCAACGGCTCGCCTTTGTGGATCCGGCTGATCAGGGCAATAGTGCAACCACAGATCACCACCGAACCGATGGCCGCCAACACCGCCACCGGGCCGCCGTGCAAGGCGGCGACGACGTTCTGTTGCGCGGCCATGGCCACCACCACCGGAATGTACATGGCGCCCCAGAAGCCGACACCCAACTCGCAATCCTTGGTCATGCCACCGCGCTTGTGCATCCACAGCTTCGCGAAAATCAGCAGGATCATCGCGATACCGACCCCGCCGACGTTGGACTTGACGCCCAGCAACACGCCGAGCATGTCACCCATGATCACCCCTGCCAGCGTACAGATCGCCAGCAGCGCCACACCGTAAATAATCATTGTTGTTATCCTCAAAGTGCATCGTCGAAGTTATTGTTTTTGTCCTTCGCAGCGTGAGCGGTGTTTAGGGTTGGCGACTTCCCTCCTCACGCAGCAGCGCTTGCAACGTGTCCAGGCGAGCACCATCGAAGGCGATCACCGTGCCCTGTTCGAATACCCGTCGCGCCAACCCTGTCAGCACCGCACCGGGCGGCAGTTCGATGTGCAACCGCACGCCACGCTCGTAGGCACTTTGTACTGTGCCGCGCCAGTCCACCACCCGGCACATGTTGAACGCCAGGTCCTCGCGCAACGCCTCGACCGAACGGATCGGCCGGGCGCGGCTGCCGCTCAGGTAGCCGATTGTCGGTAGCTGCAACGGCACTTTGGCAAACGCTTCGGCCAGCACCTGCGCGGGCTCATCGAGCAGCGGGCAATGCGACGGCACGCTGACCGCCAACCGTTTGGCCACCCCTGCGCCACACCCTCGGGCCAACTCGGCGACGGCGTTCATCGCCGCATCGCTGCCGGCAATCACCATCTGGTTGTCGGCATTGATGTTGGCCAGGTAAACCGGTGTTTCAATGCTGTGAACCCGTGACAGCAAGCCTTCCACGGTCGCGAGGTCCAGACCGATGATCGCGGTCATGCCGTAGCCCTGCGGCCAGGCCTGTTGCATCAACTCCCCCCGCAGGCTGACCAGATGCAGTGCATCGCTGAAACGCAACGCACCCGCCACCACCGCCGCCGGGTACGCGCCGATGGACAACCCGGCCACGTAATCCGCTGTACATCCCTGCTGCAACAAGCTGCGCGCTGCAGCTGTTCCCGCGATCAGCAGACACAGCTGAACCGCACGGGTCGATTTCAGTGCCTGGGCAGAATCAAGCAGCAGAACATCCTCCCCCAGCACTTCGCTCGCCTCGATCACAGTCGCCTCGGGCACACGATGGAGCATGCCCGGCTGCTGCGCGCCCTGGCCGGGAAACACCAACAGGCTGCTCACGCTGGTTGCTCCGGTGGCTGCCAAGGATCATTTACCAGCCGTGCTTGGTGGGCGTTTTTTAGCAACACCCGCTTTGCCGGACTGGCCCATTCGCGCAAGGCAACCGCGCCCAGTGGCGTTTGCAATTGCATGTCCACCGGGCACGCCGCGGCGTCCAGCCACGTCAGCAGTGCCTGCGCCTGAACCCGGTCCATGGGTTGCGGTGTGCGCAGGATCAAGTCGAGATCGCTGCGTTCATGCAAGGCCGTCACACCACTGGCCAACTCAAACCCTGCGCTGCCGCTGACGCCCCAGACCCAACCGCAGGCATCGAGCATTGGCCGCAATTGCGCCAGGGCCTGCAAGGCCGGCAGGTCGCGATCACCCTCGACATGACAAAGATCTTCCGGTCGAATCCGGTGCCGGATCGCCTCGACCGCCATCCACGTGGCATAACGTTGCTCGCGCAACGGTCCACGTACACCTACCGCAACCTGATCTGCGGCACTCAAGGCGCGTCGAACCACGACTGGCTGACCCTTGCGTGTCACCTCGACGGCCCATCGCGGCGCGTCCGCTGGCAACTGCTCCGCGGTCAGCCCCCAGAGCAGGTCATGGGCCAGAAACGTGCTCACCATTGCTCACGCAGCAGTTGGCGAACCTTGCTCGATGCCGCACGATTGGTTGCGCCCAGACGCGAGCTCAAATCAGCCCCGGTGCTTTCAACGTCGCCAATGGCCTGGCGCAAGCAGTCGCTGACCCGCGCCAGATCGCTCGCGGTCGGCTGCTCGATCTGCTCCACCGTCAGGGTTTCCCAAAGCAGGCCAAGACTGGCATAGCTGTCGATGTCATAGGCCATCGGCGGCACGCTGGCGGCCAGCACTTCAAGCTCTTCAACGCTGCGCAGGGTGACCCGTGCAGCCGAGACCTTGCCCATGGCGTGAACCATTACTCCAGGATCACGCAAGGCAATCAGCCGGTTGGCTTGATAACCGTGGGCCAGAAACGCCCCGGACATCGCCTTGCCCACCAGCAAACCGATCACCGCATGCCCCGCCAGTCGTGCACGGGCATAACTGTCCGCAGCAGCGGCCAGCGCCTGATGGATGCCAAGGGCTTCTTCGCGGCGACCGTAGGCCTGGCTCGGCACATCGACGATGGCGATCAGCGCGCGTTTTTGCGGTTTGGCGCGATCGGCTTCAATGACTTCATCCACCACTTTGGCCAGACCCCAGCCTTCCAACAAACCGACCTCGCCGTGACGGGCGCGGACAAAGCGGTTCTGCGGATCGGCCACCACCGCGATAAACCGCACGGGCTGCTCGCCGAGCATGCCGTCGGCGACTTTCAACGAAGCGGGCAATCCGTCAACGACGGTGGAGCCGGCACTCAAGGTTTGAAACCAGTGCAAACCTCTCAGGGAATAACCGCTCATGAGTGCTCTCCTTGGTACAGATCGCGAACCGTTGCCGGCTCGATTTGTGGCACCGCATCCAGCCGCGCGAGGCGTTGCAGGAACCGATCCGCCTGACGACTGCGCTGTTCAGCGGGCAGCCCTAGCAGCAACAACTCGCTGACCTGTTGCTGAATCTGCGTCACGTCATCGGCGACATACCGATCCACCAGCCCACTGGCAAACCGTTGCTCGCCGCCGGACAGGCTCCAGATGAACGGACGGTCGCGCGAGTCGTATTCCTCGATCCCGGCTTCCTGTTCGATCACCTGCGGACCATTAAGGCCAAGTCGCGCTTCCTGAGTGACCAGTAGATAACTGCACAACCCGGCGGCAATCGACATGCCGCCAAAACAACCGACGCTGCCGGCCACCACACCGATCACCGGCTGGTACTGGCGCAAATCGACAATCGCCGCGTGAATATCGGCAATCGCCGCCAGCCCGAGGTTGGCTTCCTGCAAACGCACTCCACCGGTTTCCAGCAACAGCACGGCGCGGGTGGCGATGCCCTTGCGGTTGTCCTCGGCTGCCAGTTCCAGCGCGCCGGCAATTTTCGCCCCGCCGACTTCACCTAGGCTGCCGCCCTGAAAGGCGCCTTCGATGGCGGCGATCACCACCGGCAAACCGCCAATGCTGCCCTTGGCGATGACCACACCGTCATCGGCTTGCGGTACCACGCCCTGGCGCGACAGCCATGGCGACATGACGCGCTGGAACGGGTCAAGCAATTCACGGAAGGTCCCGGCGTCGAGCAAGGCCTTGGCGCGTTGCCGGGCACCGAGTTCGACGAAGCTGTGTTTGTTGAGCAGCGCTGCGCTATCACTCATGGCCGATCTCCTCGAAGCCTTGTTCCAGACGCAAGCGCACCACGCCTGGCGTGGCCCCGAAATCATGAATATCGATGGTCATCGCTGGCGGTGTCTGGCCGTCAAACATCCGTGCGAACAAATGCTGCCAGCGCTGTTGGCTGCCATTGACCGAGGTCTGCACCTGGATCGTCAGCGTGCCGGCCTGTCCCGGTTCGAGCAGTACTTCGAGATCGCCCGAGCCGACACAGCCGACCAGCGCCCTGCCCCGCGCCGGCTGCCCGGCGGGGAATTCAAAGGATAAGGTTTCCATCAGAAAGCTCCCTGGATGACGCCGTCGCAAGATGAGATACGGTCGATAAACAGACAGGCTGCGAGCAAATCCGCAGCGCCGCCCGGCGAGGCATTCAACGCAATTAATTGTTGGTCCAGCTCATGCAACCGGCGCCGACCGGCCAGGCTGGCACTGCCGCCCGCCTCCAGCACCGAGCGGGCGCCGAGTTGCATCGTTTGCAACCCCTGCTCGCCTGCGCGGTAAAGCACGCAGGTATCGGCGAGCGTGCTCATGATCGCCAGCAAGGCATCGAGCCGGGCGTTCTGTTCGCCGCTGCCATTGGCGCGGCTACGTTGGAGTTGCGGCAAGCCGAATTGCATCACGGCCGGAAAGCCTAGTTGTGCCTCTTCCCGAGCGCCTCGCGCCCCGTAACGTTGTGCTACTTGAGCGCCGTGGCTGAACGGCCGTGGCGCATGGCGATCTTCGAGTAAGGCCAGACGTGCGGCGCGCACAGTGACCGCGCTGGCGCCACTGGATTCAGGCTCCAGCGCAGCGGCTGCGACCAACAGGCCCAAAGCCCAGATCGCTCCGCGATGGGTGTTCACGCCATCGGTGGTGGCCAGCATCGTTTGTTCGCCGTCGCGACCGATTTGCCCAAGGGCCTCGCGCAGCGGCAGGCCGACTTCGCCAAACGTGATAGCTGCTTGCGCCATGTCCTTGAAGGCCGGCCACAGCGACAGTGCCGAAGCGTGCATCAGCCCCAGGTGCAAATCGCTGTGGGCACCGTTGCCGCGACGATCGACCAGCGCCGGTTTGGGTGACAGGTCGGCTTCGTCGATCAGCGCGTCTACCGCCAGGTCCGCCAGCCGTTCGGCCAGGGTCAGGCGCTTGGGTTGCAGATTAAGTGCGTGCATTACCAGCTCCTGAATTTGGCGGGCGGGTTGTACAAGCCACCCGACCACTCCACCAGATCGGCGACGCTTTTCGCCGCCAGCAGTTCACGGGTGGCGTCGGTGCGGCGGATGCCGAGGTCTTCGGGCAAGGCGATCAACCCTTCGCGACGCATGCGCGCAGTGTCTTTGGGGTTGTGTCGCAGGCCGATGGCAGTGACCCCGGCCACGGCCGCGATCATTGCCTGGCGTTCTTCCAGGGAGCGCGCCTTGTACAAATAGGCGATGCCTTCTTCGGTGAGCAAATGAGTGACGTCGTCGCCGTAGATCATGATCGGGGCCAGCGGCATGCCGCTTTTCTTCGCCACTTCAACCGCATCGAGGGTTTCAACGAAGGTCGGTTTGCCGCCCTCCTGGAAGGTCTCGACCATTTGCACTACCAGCTTCTTGCCACGTTCGAGCATCGCTTCGGGGGCATCGTCATGACGCATGTCGAGCCAGGCCGGAGTGCCGTGGCGGCGGCCACGCGGGTCGTGGCCCATGTTCGGCGCGCCGCCGAAACCGGCCAGGCGTCCACGGGTCACGGTAGAAGAATGGCCGTCGCCGTCCACCTGCAAGGTTGCGCCAATAAACAGGTCCACCGCGTACTGCCCGGCCAGTTGGCAGAACATTCGATTGGAACGCAGGGAACCGTCGCGGCCGGTGAAAAACACATCCGGGCGTGCGGCGATGTAGTTCTCCATCCCCAGTTCGGTGCCGAAGCAATGCACGCTTTCGACCCAGCCACTTTCGATGGCCGGAATCAGCGTCGGGTGCGGATTGAGGGTCCAGTTGCGGCAGATCTTGCCCTTGAGCCCAAGCGATTCGCCGTAGGTCGGCAAGATCAATTCGATGGCGGCAGTGTTGAAACCGATGCCGTGGTTGAGCGACTGAACGTTGTGCTTTTCGTAGATCCCACGGATCGCCATCATCGCCATCAGCACATGCACAGGCTTGATGTGCCGAGGGTCGCGGGTGAACAGCGGTTCGATGTAGAACGGTTTGTCGGCCACCACCACGAAATCCACCCAGGACGCGGGAATGTCCACGCGGGGCAACTCGCTGACGTCGTCCACCAACTGGTTGACCTGGACGATCACAATGCCGTCGCTGAAGGCCGCCGGCTCGATCAGCGCCGGAGTGTCCTCGGTGCTCGGCCCGGTGTAGATATTGCCGGCACGGTCGGCCATGAAACCGGCCGAGAGCACCACGTTGGGAATCAGGTCCACCACCAGTCGGGCGTAGAGTTCGATGTAGGTGTGGATCGCGCCGATTTCCAGCAGACCATCTTCAAGCAACTGGCTGATGCGCAAACTCTGGGTGCCGGCGAAGGAGAAATCGAGCTTGCGCGCAATGCCTCGTTCGAACAGGTCCAGGTGCTCGGAGCGGCCGACGCTGGGCATGATCATATGCAGGTCATGCAGCTTGGCCGGATCGGCCTTGGCCAGGGAACGGGATAAAAAGTCCGCCTGCTTCTGATTGTTGCCCTCCAGTACCACGCGGTCACCAGGCAGGATCAAAGCCTCCAGCGCCGCAACGATCTTGTCGGTGGGCAACACCACGCCATCGGCGAGACCCCGCACCTGCTCCAGGCGGCGCTGTTTTTCACTGCGCCGCCGCGTCCAGCGCGAGTCGGGGGATATTGTTGTTGTCATGCTCACTCCACGGGTTCGCTTACGTGGAGCTACCTTAGGAGCTATTGGATGACTGTATCAATCAAGATGAACGGCGAACCGTTACGCTTAGAGTAATGTTTTCTACGAAAGCCACGATCAGCAGGTACGCCGCTGGGTTTGCACGTCTGTCTCGATTGCTGCTTTGAAACCATTACCTGCTACTGTCCTTCACTTCTGTTCCGCCGCTTGTGGAATTATCAATGACAAAACTGATGCCAATGGATAATCAAACGCCTGAACCTCAATCCGTCTGTAGCCCCATTACCAGCAGCGCGATTTTCATCGTCGCCACACTAGCGCCTGGGAATGAATCGGCCGCTAAAGTGCGGGCCTGGTGCGCAGACGTCGCGGCCCTCACGCGATCGGTCGGCAAGCGTGTTCCCTCAGGCAATTTGTCGTGTGTCTGCGGCATTGGTTCCAGTGCCTGGGATACCTTGTTCGGCAACCCGCGCCCCGCCTCTTTGCATCCATTCCGCGAGTTCGGTGTAGAGGGACGTCGAGCCGTCGCAACGCCGGGCGACATTTTGCTGCACATTCGTGCGGATCAGATGGACCTCTGTTTCGAATTGGCGACGCAATTGCTCTCAGCGCTTGGCGATGCGATCTCGGTCGTTGATGAAGTTCAGGGTTTCCGTTATTTCGACATGCGCAGCATGGTCGGTTTTGTCGACGGCACCGAAAACCCGGTCGGTCGCCATGCTGTCGACTTCACGATCATTGGTGATGAAGACCCCTCATTTGCCGGTGGCAGCTATGTGCTGGTACAGAAATACCTGCACAAGATGAGCGCGTGGAACGAGTTATCCGTCGAGGCTCAGGAGCGCATTATCGGACGCACAAAACTCTCCGATATCGAACTCGATGATTCGGTCAAACCGAGCTGTTCGCACAGTTCCTTGACGACCATCACCAAGGACGGACAGGAAGTGAAAATTCTGCGCGATAACATGCCGTTCGGCCGGCCAGGTGCAGGCGAGTTCGGTACGTACTTCATCGGCTATGCGCGCTCGCCAGAACCGATCGAGCTGATGCTCGAGAATATGTTTGTCGGCAGACCCGCGGGCAACTATGACCGGTTGCTTGATTTCAGCACGGCGGTCACCGGAGGCTTGTTCTTCGTGCCTTCGGCAGACTTGCTCGAAGAGCTTGCTGATCGCGAGCCTTAGGCCATTGGTAAAAAAAGGCCCGGCGCGAAAGATCGCGCCGGGCCTTTATCGTATGAAACCAGTCATCAATGAGTGGTCATTCCGGCCATATGCATCATCAGCCGGAACAAGCTCGCCACTGCCCCCAGTGCAATCACACTGCCGAACCAGATAGCGATCAACCAAAGAACCCGTCGATACCAAGGGGAGGATGGGTTTTGCGTGACCGACTCTTCACTGGTCCGAGCGTTACCACTGTCAATGGTAGCCATCGCCGATCCTCACTTTCCCGCGAAACACGTAGTAGCTCCAGCAGGTGTACATCAGGATGATGGGCAGAATGAACAACGTGCCGATCAAGATGAACAGCTGGCTTGAAGGCGGCGATGCGGCCTCCCACAAGCTGATGGAGGGCGGTACGATATTCGGCCAGATGCTGAAGGCCAGACCGATATACCCCAGGAAAACCAGCGCCAACGTGAACACAAATGGCCAGTGCGAGTGATAGTGGCGTAACGACCTGAGCAACCCCAAAAGCGCCAGCACCCCGAGGATCAACAACCCACCAAAGACCACGGTATGCGCATGCGTGAACCAGCGAGTCGCAATCTCCGGATGCAGCATCGGTGTCCAGACACAGAGCACCGCCACGACCGTCGTGAGGGTGAACGCCAGCGGTCGAGTGTAGTGACGCATGCGTGATTCAAGCATGCCTTCGGTCTTGACCAGCAACCAGGTACTGCCCAGCAGCGCGTAGGCGACGATCAACCCGAAACCGCAGAACAGTGGAAACGGTGACAGCCAGTCCAGGGTGCCGCCTGCAAACTGCCGATTGACCACCGGAATTCCAGCGATATAGGCGCCAATCACGATGCCTTGGCAAAACGTTGCCAGGAGCGAGCCGCCGATAAAGGCCATGTCCCAGATGTGACGTTTTTCAGGACTGGCCTTGAAGCGGAATTCAAACGCCACGCCACGAAATATCAACCCGGCCAGCATGAAAATCAGCGGCAGATACAACGCCTCCAGTATCACCGAGTAAGCCAACGGAAACGCACCGTAAAGTGCCGCCCCACCGAGTATCAGCCAGGTTTCGTTACCGTCCCAGACCGGCGCGACGGTGTTCATCATCACATCGCGTTCCTGCCTGTCCGGGATCAGCGGGAACAGGATGCCCAACCCCAGATCGAAGCCGTCCATGATCACGTACATCATCACCCCGAAGGCAATGATGACGCCCCAGATCAACGACAGATCTATACCTTGAATACCCATGATCTATCCCCTTGCTCAGTTGACGTGATCGCCGGACGCGAACGTCTCGGAGATGGCGGACAGGGGGCGGCGTGGCGTACGCTCCTGGCCAGGACCGCCTTGAGGCGGATGCTCGTGATGTGGCTGCGGGCCTTTGCGTACCAGCTTCATCATGTAGCCGATGCCCACTGCGAAAACCGAGAAGTAGATCAACACAAATAGCGCCAGCGAAACGCTGAGCTGCGTGACCGTGTGGTTTGAAGCCGCATCGGCGGTTCGCAGAAGCCCGTAGACGATCCACGGCTGCCGGCCTACTTCGGTAGTGATCCAGCCCGCCAACATCGCGATAAGACCGGTCGGCCCCATGAACAACACCAGGCGCAGGAACAGGCGGTTGCGGTACAGCGCTTCATTACGACGTAAAACAAGACCCAGCAAACCGGTGAGGATCATCAACATTCCAAGCCCGGCCATAATCCGAAAGCTGAAGAAAATGATGGTCGCGTTAGGACGGTCCTCTTTTGGGAAACTCTTGAGCGCGGGGATCTGTTTATCCAGGCTGTGGGTCAGGATCAGACTGCCCAGGTAAGGGATTTCCAGCGCATAACGGGTCTTCTCGGCCGCCATGTCCGGGATACCGAACAGCACTAGCGGCGTCGGCTCGTTACCGATGTTTTCCCAGTGCCCTTCCATGGCGGCAATTTTCGCCGGTTGATGTTCCAGGGTATTCAGACCATGGGCATCACCGACCACCGCCTGGATCGGCGCCACGATCAACGCCATCCACAACGCCATCGACAGCATTTTGCGCACCTGCGGCGTGTCATTTTTACGCAGCAAATGCCAGGCCGCGGAAGAGCCGACAAAGAACGCCGTGGCCACGAACGCAGCGATGGCCATATGCGCCAGTCGGAAAGGGAACGACGGATTGAAGACGATGGCCAGCCAGTCCATCGGCATGATCCGCCCATCCACGATCGAGAAACCCTGTGGCGTCTGCATCCAGCTGTTGGAGGCCAGAATCCAGAAGGTCGAGATCAACGTGCCGATGGCGACCATCACCGTGGCAAAGAAGTGCAGCCCTCGCCCTACCCGGTTCCAGCCGAACAACATCACCCCAAGGAAGCCGGCCTCGAGGAAAAACGCCGTCAACACCTCATACGTCAGCAATGGCCCGGTAATACTCCCGGCGAAGTCAGAGAATCGGCTCCAGTTGGTGCCGAACTCGTAGGCCATGACCAGCCCGGAGACCACCCCCATACCGAAGTTGACGGCAAAGATTTTCGACCAGAAGTGATACAGGTCCTTGTAAACCGAGTTGTTGCTTTTCAGCCAGAGCCCTTCGAGGACCGCCAGGAAACTGGCAAGCCCGATGGTGATGGCCGGAAATATGATGTGAAACGAGACCGTAAACGCGAATTGAATTCGCGCCAGGTCGAGCGCTCCCGGATTTAACATGACGATACCCTCATAGTGGCCCGATGCGCGTGCACACAGAGCCCGGCCGCAATGAGCCTCATGGCTCGCTGCGAACAGATTTCCAATGATCTGGTGAGGCCGGGGTGGTAATCACGCCACCCCGGCCAGACTCAAGCGCCGAAGGACTGGATCAGGTTGCTGGCCTGTGCCTGTTCAAGGCGAATCGCGATGAACTTCGAGGTCGGCGTGAACGTCCGGTCGCCGTAGCTTTCCAGCGGCACCAGCGGGTTGGTTTCCGGGTAATAGGCGGCGGCCTGACCGGGCGGAATGTCGTAGGCGATCAAGGTAAAACCGCTCACTCGACGCTCACGACCATCGCCCCACAGCGAGATCATGTCGACCTTTTGCCCCGGTTCGTAACCCAGCTTGCGAATGTCCTGCTCATTCACGAACACCACATCGCGCATGCCGTAGACGCCGCGATAACGATCATCCAGTCCGTACAAGGTGGTGTTGTACTGATCGTGGGAACGCATGGTTTGCAGGATCAGGTCCGGCTTCACGTCCAGGTTGCGCACGCCTTCGCTGACCAGGTGTTCCGGCAATTCGCTGGGGGCAAACTGCGCTTTGCCAGTCGAGGTATTCCAGATGCGTTTGGCGGCATCGTTACCCAGGTGAAAGCCACCGGGGTGCAGCAGTTTTTTATTGAAATCCTCGAAGCCGGGAATGGTGTCGGCAATCAGGTCACGGATGCGACTGTAATCGGCGACCGCCCAGAGCCAGTCAATCGGGTGCTTACCCAGGGTTGCGTTGGCAATCCCGGCAATGATCGCCGGCTCCGAACGCATCAGCGGTGATTTGGGTTTCAGCTGGCCGTGGGAAATGTGCACCATGCTGAAGGTGTCTTCTACCGTCACGCCTTGCGGACCTTCCTCTTGAATGTCGATATCGGTGCGTCCGAGGCACGGCAAGATCAAGGCCTCACGGCCAGTGACCAGATGGCTGCGATTGAGCTTTGTGGCGATGTGCACCGTGAGGTCGCAGTTGCGCAGTGCGTCATGCGTGCGCGGGCTGTCGGGGGTCGCCTGGGCGAAGTTGCCGCCCAGGCCGATGAAGACTTTCGAGCGCCCCTCTTCCATCGCCGCAATCGCCATCACCGTGTTATGCCCGTGTCGGCGCGGAGCCTTGAAGGCGAAGCGTGCTTCCAGCGCATCGATAAACTCGGGCGGTGCCAGTTCGTTGATGCCCATGGTCCGGTCGCCCTGCACGTTACTGTGCCCGCGCACCGGCGACAGCCCTGCACCTGGGCGACCGATGTTGCCACGCAACAACTGCACGTTGATGATCTCCTGCACGGTCACCACCGAGTGAGTGTGCTGGGTCACCCCCATCGCCCAACACATGATGACCCGCTTGGCTCTGCGGTACATGCGGGCCGCCAGTTCGATGTCCGCCAGCGACAGGCCGGACTGCTCGACGATGTGTTCCCAGGTCGTGGCGTCAACTTCGGCCAGGTAGGTTTCCAGGCCCGAAGTGTGCTCGGCGATGAACGCGCGGTCGAACACTGCCTCGCCGTTGTTCGCCAGCGCTTCACGTTCCCACTGCAACAGAAACTTGGCGATGCCGCGCATCGCCGCCATGTCGCCACCCAATGCCGGACGAAAGTACGCAGACGAGGTCGGTTCGGAGCCGTTGGTGAGCATTTCCAGTGGATGCTGCGGATGCTGGAAGCGTTCCAGGCCACGCTCTTTCAGGGGGTTGAAACAGATCACCTGCGCGCCCCGCTTCACCGCTTCGCGCAGAGGCTCAAGCATCCGCGGGTGATTGGTGCCCGGGTTCTGGCCGATGACGAAAATCGCGTCGGCTTCCTCCAGGTCATCGAACGTGACCGTGCCTTTGCCCACGCCGACGCTGTCATCCATGCCCAGGCCGCTCGCCTCGTGGCACATGTTCGAACAGTCAGGGAAGTTGTTGGTGCCATAGGCGCGAACGAATAGCTGATAGAGGTAAGCCGCTTCGTTGCTGGCCCGACCGGAGGTGTAGAACTCGGCCTGATCCGGCGACGTCAGCCCTTTCAGATGTTTGGCGATCAAGGCAAACGCATCGTCCCAGCTGGTTTCGACATAACGATCAGCAGAGGCGTCATAGCGCATGGGATGAGTCAGGCGCCCTTGGTATTCAAGCCAATAGTCACTTTGCGCCGCCAGCGACGACACCGTGTATTTGTTGAAAAACGCCGGGTTGACCAGGCGGCCGGTGGCTTCCCAGTTGACCGCCTTGGCACCGTTCTCGCAGAACTTGACCATGCCATTTTCCGGCGACTCGCCCCAGGCACAGCCCGGGCAATCGAAGCCGCCGTTCTGGTTGGTCTTGAGCATGGCTCGAATGTTCTTGAACGCGTTTTCGCTGCCCAGCCAGTTTTTGGTCACAGCAATCAGCGCGCCCCAGCCAGCGGCCGCCCCCTTATACGGTTTATAACGTTCAACTTCGCTCATGATACTTCTCCAAGACGTGCACGCAGGCGTCAACCTGATGTCAAGTCGTTGTTAATTGCTGTTGTTGTGCGCCTATAAAAATGCGGATTTATTTAGCGTCAGGTTATTCGCAGTTAATCGCTTAAAGGGCCCAATTCAGGAGTACGAACCCAGACTATTCCGCGCAATACACACCTGTCTAATTGCAAATAATGACCAGATCATCGAAACGATCTATCAAGGAAATAATCACTGGAAATCAACAAATTACATATTTAAGACAACATGAATCTGAGCCACTTTTCTCTCGATAGATCCCATTGATCAATCAGTTGTTAATAGTGATTAGACGACGACTTTAAACGACCTTAGTCTTGGCTCAACAAGGCCCTCTATAGCAGTGGCTTTCCAAAACCAGCGCCATGGCCGATAGACCTGGACCGCTGATGGGGGTTGAGATGTCAGATCGAATGTTGATGGATGGTTTTTCCCGGCGGGTCGACTATCTCAGAATGTCTGTGACCGACCGGTGCGATTTCCGCTGTGTCTATTGCATGGCCGAGGACATGGAGTTTTTGCCGCGACAGCGCGTATTGACGCTGGAAGAGATCTATCAATTAGCTGAAAGCTTTGTGGCGCTGGGCACCCGGAAAATCCGCCTGACCGGTGGTGAACCGTTGATTCGCCCCGGCGTTGTAGATCTCTGTAAACGGATTGCCGCGCTGCCGGGGCTGCGTGAACTGTGCATGACCACAAACGGTTCACAGCTGGGCAAGCTCGCGGCACCGTTATTCGATGCGGGGCTCAAGCGCCTTAATATCAGCCTCGACAGCCTGGACGCCAAGCGCTTTCGCGAACTGACCCGCACGGGTGATCTGGCTACCGTCATCGGCGGAATTGACGCAGCGAATGCGGCAGGTTTTCAACACACCAAACTCAACTGCGTCGTCATGAAAGGCCGCAATGATCACGAGATAAACGATCTCGTAGGCTTTGCGATCGATCGTGGACTGGACATTTCCTTCATTGAAGAGATGCCACTGGGTGTGATCAGCGAGCACAGCCGCGCCGGCGCGTTCTTTTCAAGCGCGCAGGTGCGCAAGCGGATTGCCGAACGCTACACCCTTATCGAGTCCGCGGAATCGACCCAGGGCCCTTCGCGCTATTGGCGCCTGGCAGAAGCGCCGCATATTCGCCTGGGGTTCATCTCGCCCCACAGTCACAACTTTTGCGCTACCTGCAATCGTGTTCGGCTGACCGTCGAAGGCCGA
Organism: Pseudomonas sp. 05N432; assembly: GCF_056396945.1. Taxonomy (NCBI): domain Bacteria; kingdom Pseudomonadati; phylum Pseudomonadota; class Gammaproteobacteria; order Pseudomonadales; family Pseudomonadaceae; genus Pseudomonas; species Pseudomonas sp. 05N432. The sequence goes on from NZ_JBFTMM010000008.1 coordinate 25,410, forward strand.
CTCCTGTTGTGTCTGGGCAATGAGCATTCCGTGGACCTGAAGGAAGTGCTTCGCCGCTATCCAGGAGAGCCGGAGCGCCTGGAGAACGCAATCATCGAGGCGATGAAAATCAAGCCGTACAGACACAACTTCGAACTCAATGATGAGGTGCAAGTTGTTCGTTTCATGAACATGACCGGCGGATAGCCTGCCCCGTTTTCAGATCATTACTCTCTAGAAGGCTGTCTCCCATGATCGTTAGAGCCAAACCTAACCTGATCAATGTCCTGATTTCACTCAAAGGCTCGATTGCCAAGCGTATCGCCCTGCGCAGCCTTCTGGTGACACTCCTGGCCTCTGCTATTGTCCTGGTCGAAACACTCCATCCCGCGTACTTCTCGAAGGTCAATGCCACCCCCTTCACACTGTTGGGGCTATCACTTTCAATCTTCATGAATTTTCGCAACAACGCCTGCTACGACCGCTGGTATGAAGCGCGCAAAGCGCTCGGTGCGATGGTGATGGATGTACGCTCGATGATCCGGGAAACCCAGGTCATCAAGGACAAACAGCAACGCAGCAAGGTATTGCTCGACCTCTGCGGGTTTGCCCACGCGCTTAACGCCAAGCTTCGCAAAGAAGACGAACTCAGCGCCGCAAGTACATGGCTCAGCAAGTTGCCCTCAGCCAACACCCCGAACATCCCTGAACGGATCCTGCGCCAAGTCGGCCAACAGTGCTCGACGCTCGCCGAATCCGGTGAGATCAACGAATGGCGTTACACGCTGATGGCCAATCACCTGACCAATCTGACCACCACGCAAACGACCTGTGAGCGAATCAAGAGCACGCCACTCCCGTTCCCTTACACACTCCTGTTGCACAGGACCATTTACATATTTTGCATCTTGCTGCCCTTCGCGATGGCCGAGCCACTGGGTTGGCTAACGCCCGTGTTCACCGCGATTGTGAGTTATACGTTTTTTGGGCTGGATGCCATTGGCGACGAATTGGAAGACCCCTTTGGTCGAGATGAAAACGACCTTCCAACCAATGCCATCGTGCGTACCATCGAACGTGAAGTGCTTGACGCCCTGGGTGCGACAGAACTCCCTCCGATGCTACAGCCCGTGGACTTCGTGCTGGACTGATTCGCCCTCACTACCCATCAGGCACCCGCTGGGGTGAAGGATAAACATGAACGAATTCAATCATCCCGTTTCCGCGACGCTGACTCATCTGGATGCCGAGGGCCGGGCCAACATGGTCGATGTCAGCGAAAAAGACCCGACAAACCGTGAAGCTCAAGCGCAGGCCTGGATACGGATGCAACCCGCTACGTTGAAACTTATCCAGCAAAACGGGCACCCCAAAGGTGACGTGTTTGCGGTCGCTCGAATCGCCGGGATCATGGCGGCGAAGAAAACCCATGAACTCATTCCGCTGTGTCACCCACTTATGCTCAGCGCCATTCACATCGAACTGCAGGCCGTTGAGCCCGACCGCGTCAGAATTGTGAGCACCTGCCGACTTAACGGCAGAACAGGCGTCGAGCTGGAAGCCCTCACGGCGGCGAGTGTGGCAGCACTGACGATCTACGACATGTGCAAAGCCGTCGACCGAGGGATGATCATCGAGAGCATCCAGCTGCTCAGAAAACACGGCGGAAAATCCGGTAACTTTGAAGCGAGTGACGCTCAATGATTCTGATCAACTACTTTGCGCGTTACCGAGAACAACTCGGCATTGGCGGAGAAAAAATCGCGCTGACCGCGTCATTGCAGAGCATTGACGATGTCAGAAAACTGCTGATCGCCAGAGGCGAGGTGTGGGAGCACGTCCTCGGGGAAACCAGCCTCATGTGCGCGCTGAACCAGGAGTTATGTACGCTCGACGCCGCCATCGAAGACTTCGATGAGATTGCCTTCTTCCCCCAAGTGACGGGAGGTTGAGCGATGACGGTTCAGGTCCAGACCGAGATATTCAACCTGAATGAACTGAACAGCCATTTGCACGCCGAAGACCCTGGCGTTGGAGCCGTGGCCACCTTCGTCGGCTATGTCCGGGATATCAATCAGGGGGAAAAGGTCAGCAGCCTGTTTCTCGAGCATTATCCAGGAATGACCGAGCGATCATTGCAACGCATCGTCGACCAGGCCAATGAACGGTGGCCTCTTCAACGAGTGAACATCGTTCACCGCGTGGGTCTTTTGAACGTCGGTGACCCCATCGTGTTTGTCGGCGTTGCCAGCGAGCATCGACAGGCGGCCTTTGATGCCTGCGCTTTTTTAATGGACTACCTGAAAACACGAGCACCCTTCTGGAAGCGTGAAGAAACCGGCTCCGGTGACCGTTGGGTATGCGGCAGAGAGAGTGATCAGCTGGCAGCACGTCGCTGGGAAGGTGGCGATGGGCGCTAGCGGTAGGAGCCCCCTCAAATAATTGAGGGGGTGGATAGATCGCTTAGAACAAGTCGCAGAACGGAATAAACCGCGCCGTGTCACCGGCCTGTAGCGTGCAACCCTCTGGAATCTCGACCAGTCCATCAGCCCAGGATGCGCCCAGCAACACGCCGGAACTCTGGTTCGGATAGAGCACGGCGCACCCCGCCTCCAGCCTGGCTCTGAGGTATTCCCTGCGGCTTCCGGCTTTGGGCCAATCAAAACCGACGCTCATCGGGAAGCTCAAGGGCGTGACGTCTTCGACGCCCTGGATACGCAACAGATAGGCGCGGGCCAACAGTCCAAACGTCACCAGCGCCGACGTCGGGTTTCCTGGCAGGCCAATGACCGGCACCGTGCCAAAGTGTCCTACTGTCAGTGGTTTCCCCGGCTTGATCGACAACTTCCAGAACAGTGGTTTACCGCATTCACGCAGCACCTGCCCGAGACAATCGGCGTCACCTGCGGAGACACCGCCGGTGGTGAGGATCACGTCTGCAGCGTGCTGCAACTGTTCGAGTTTGAGCCGCGTCTGCTGTGACTGGTCAGGGAGAATGCCGGCATCGATGACCTCACAACCCAGTGCACTTAACCAGTGGCTTAACAAGGTGCGATTGCTGTTGTAGATACAGCCAGGCTTCAAAGGCATGCCCGGTTCGGCCAGCTCATCGCCTGTGGAGAGCAGCGCAACCCGTGGGCGCCGTACGACATCCACATGTGTACATCCCTGTGCCGCGGCGATAGCCAACTCGAAAGGCCCCAGTCGTTTGCCCGCACGGAGCAAAACCTGCCCGACACGGTTCTCCTGGCCCTGCGGTCGAATATTCTGGCCTGCCGCCAGTGACTGTTTGAAACGTACCCGGCCATTCTCCAAAAGCTCGACGTTCTCCTGCATCTCGACACTGTTGGCACCCTCGGGTACCGGCGCCCCGGTAAAGATTCGGGCACAGGTTCCCGGTAACAACGCTTCGGGGGCCTGACCGGCAAGAATTCGTTGTGACACGGCTAACGGCTGCCCGCTCCAGTCGTCCACATTCAAGGCATAACCATCCATGGCACTGTTCGGCCAAGGCGGAAGATCGAGGGTTGCCACCAGGTCACTGGCCAGCACCCGTTGCCGTGCCTCACTCAGCGGTACCGGCTCGCTTTCATGAAGGCGTTGCGCTTCGGCCATCGCCAGCAACCTGTCGATGGCCTCCTCCACAGGCATCAGTTGAGACTGGCTCATCCCCGCGTCCCGCAGGCTTGCACAGGCTTGAGGTGCGGCACGAAATTGCACGGTCTGTGACGTGCATCCAGCTGCTCGGCAAGAATGCCTTCCCACGCAGTTCGACAGGCGCCGGTCGAACCTGGCAGGCAGCACACCAGCGTGCCGTTGGCCAGCCCGGCCAAGGCCCGGCTCTGAACCGTGGAGGTGCCGATATCGAGGATGGAAATCGCCCGAAACAGTTCACCAAAGCCATCAATCTGTTTATCCAGCAAGCAGGCCACCGCCTCAGGTGTGCTGTCGCGACCGGTAAACCCGGTCCCCCCGGTAATCAGCACGACCTGAATATGTTCATCGGCAATCCAGGTGGCTACCTGCGCGCGGATTTTATACAGATCATCCTTGAGCAAGTTACGCTCACTCAGGGTGTGCCCCGCCTCCAGCAATCGACTGACCAGCAATTGCCCAGAGGTATCGTTGGCATATTCACGGGTATCACTGACGGTCAGCACAGCCATATTCAACGGTACAAATAACGCATCCGACTTAACGCTCATGTCATTCTCCGGCAGGCCATATTGAAAACAATTGCCAGAGGCTAATTCGCTAAAACAGTCAGTGTCTAATCGTTCTGGCCTACCGGTTTATCGAGCACCTCTATCGAAGGCTTTTTATCCGCAGTCATACTTTATTTTAATTAAATTCGAACGCGATAGAGCCAATCGATCGGCCGGTCAATACATGTGATTGGACTGACAAGCAGGACAGTGAGATCGTTTGCTGACCCAACTCTTCGTGTTTTTAATCAGGACACTTACCTGCTTTACTGACATCAATTTCATCCCTCGGCAGGTGCCATTGTGGACATCAAGCAACTCAAATTCCTGATCGCCCTGGAACAGACTCGACATTTCGGGCAGGCCGCTGCGCGCTGCCACATTACTCAGCCGACGCTGTCCATGCGCTTGCGCAATCTTGAGGATGAACTGGGCCTGGAACTGGTCACTCGAGGCCAGCGCTTTGAAGGTTTCACCCAGGCCGGTGAACGCGTGCTGGCCTGGGCGCGAACACTGCTCGCTGCGCATGACGGGCTGTTCGCCGAGGCCGCTGCGTGTCGCGGTCAGTTAGTCGGCAATTTGCGCCTGGGCCTGGTGCCTCTCAGCGGCTTTAATCCCATCAGCTACGTTCAGGAGCTTTCCCATACGTTCCCGGAACTCAAGTTCAGTCTGTCATCGATGAGTTCGGACCAAATCATCGAAGGGATCGGTAACAACCAACTGGATCTGGGCATCTGTTACCTCGATCACGTGAATCCCAACTATCTGGATTTTTTCGAAATTGGAGAGACCCGCGTCGGCTTGCTGTACGACACGCGCCACTTCCATTTCGAAGGAACGGAAATGAGCTGGGAAGACGCTGCCGAGCTGCCATTGGGGATGATCAGCAACGGCATGCACTATCGAAAATCCATTGACCTGAGTTTTCGCAGCCGCGGGCTGGACCCACAGCCAATACTCGAAACCGATTCGACTTATCAGTTGTTCCAGGCGATTCATGACGGTTTTTGCTGCTCGATCATGCCACTGAGCAGTGGCCTGGAAAATCCTATTGAGAACCTGGCCTTTATCAACCTTCCAGATGCAAGTGTTCTCGCGCCCCTGGGTCTGGTGATGCGTAAAACCGAACCTCGCTCGGCCATCGCCGAGAAATGTTTTGCTGAAGCTCTGAAGCTGTTTGCCGCAAAGAGCTGATCGAAGATTCGGCATGCGGGTCAGCTTGTCGGCGTCCACTGCATTGACCGTGCAGTGGGCAGTCAAGCACCAGCACTTCATTCGCCAACGCGATGTCTTGCCCGCTTTCAACCACCGACAATGCGTGGTCGTTGGCTTGCCCATGCCTACGAACAGGCGAGCCGCTGGTTCGAGCGCTGCCCTTCGCCGCTATTAAAATAAGCAAACCCTTCCAACTATAGGATTAGCCTATAAAAACTATAAGTCATCGATCTTGGACGCTATAGCTGTGCGCGTTCATTCTTTCAGCCAACCACAACGGCAAGGTACTTCACCATGAAAGAGTTGATCGATGGCTTCCTCAAGTTTCAGCGTGAAGCGTTTCCACAGCGCTCCAGCCTGTTCAAGCACCTGGCCTCTACCCAGTCGCCTAAAACACTGTTCATTGCCTGCTCCGACAGTCGTGTCGTGCCGGAGTTGCTGACTCAGCAAGAACCCGGCGAACTGTTCGTGATTCGCAATGCCGGCAACATCGTGCCGTCCTACGGCCCCGAGCCTGGCGGTGTCTCCGCCACGGTCGAGTATGCCGTTGCCGTACTGGGTGTCACCGATGTGGTGATCTGCGGGCACTCCGATTGCGGTGCGATGACCGCCATTGCCCAGTGCAAATGCCTGGACCACTTGCCCGCCGTCGCCAATTGGTTGCGCTACTCCGAAGGCGCCAAGGTGATCAACGCCGGCCGTTCTCACAGCACTGACGAAGCGCGCCTGACCTCACTGGTCAAAGAGAACGTCATTGCTCAACTGGCCAATCTGCAGACTCATCCCAGCGTTCGCCTGGCCCAGGAGCAAGGTGCGTTGAATCTGCACAGCTGGGTCTACGACATCGAAAGTGGCGGCATCGACGCGCTCGACGGTGTCTCCCGGCAGTTCGTCTCGATAGCCGATTTCCCGGACACCTGCGCCATGCCCGCCCGGGCTGTCGCCAACGTCGCTTGAACCACACACCCCATCAATCCGCAGGAGAAGCACCATGCAACAGTCCCATGCTTATCAAGACCCAACGCTGGCCCTGACCGGCAAAATCCTCGAAGCCAAGGCCCGCAAGGACCTGTCCTGGGAAAACCTGACTGAAGGCACTGGCCTGAGCCTGCTCTACGTCACGGCTGCCCTGCTCGGCCAACACCCACTGCCGGAAGCGGCTGCCAAAGTGGTTGTCCAGCACCTGGACCTGGACAACGACGCCGTCGCCCAGTTGCAAACCATCCCGCTTCGCGGCTCTCTCGCAAGCGGCGTACCGACCGATCCGACCATCTACCGTTTCTACGAGATGATCCAGGTCTACGGCACCGCCCTGAAGTCGATTGTTCACGAGCAGTTCGGTGACGGCATTATCAGCGCCATCAACTTCAAGATGGACATCAAGAAGGTCGAAGATCCCGAAGGTGGTTCCCGTGCGGTGATCACCCTGGACGGAAAATTCCTGCCTTACAAACCGTTTTAAGCTGACGAACGTGGGCCGGCATCAGTCTGCCGGCCTACTCCAAACGCATTTCTGGCGCCTTCAGTCATCCACGTTATAGTTGAAAGAACCCAAACCACGTGGAGGGGGTATGCGCCAGATTGTCAGCAAGGAACCCTGGTGGGCTACGCCGCCGAAGCCCGGGCAAGATGAGTCAGAGCTGGAGTGGGGTTGGCTGGTCACCTACAACGAGGGCGAGCCGCGTTTCGAGTTCGTGAAAGAGCGGCCAACGGATAACGAAATCCGTAATCGCAAGAGTTGCCGAATCACTCTTCCGGAATAACCGGGGCGCCATCCGGGGCGAGCCTGCATCCTTTTCAGGCCCGTCTGACATCCGGATGATGCGACATACTTCACACGTTTACGATCATCTCGAAACCGCCGAAGATCATCCGTTGACCATCGAAAGGCATTGAATTATCCAGCGATTTAAGCCTGGGATCTTCCATGAACTTCTGCATGCCGGTGTCACGCGTTTGACGGTCCGGCCAGATGATCCACGAAAACACCACAGTCTCGTCTTCCTTGAGTTTCACCGCCATCGGGAACGAGGTCAGTTTGCCTTGGGGCACATCATCGCCCCAGCATTCGGTCACGCTCAGCGCGCCGTTTTCCTTGAAAATGCCGGCCATGAACTCGGCGTGTTGCTTGAATTTATCGCGGTTGGCGGTGGGTACGGCGGCAACAAAGCCATCGACATAGGACATGATCACTCTCCTCTTTGAAATGCGTCATCGATTTACCGGTTAGTCGATCTGCTAGAGCGCAAATCGACCGACCTTTCAGGCGAACCGACCAACGGGCATTTCCGCGCCTGCTAGAGCAGGAGTTGCTTCTGACGCTCTGCCAGGTCCACGGCGAAATGGCAGCCGTGGGGTTCGCGGGTGGTGAGTTCCACTCGCCAGTTCTGGTTGGCGCAGATCCGCTGAACCAGCGACAGCCCCAATCCCAGCCCTTCGCCCCGATGTTCGTCGCCCCTGACAAAGGGCTGGAACATCGCATGGCGTTTTTCTTCCGGAATGCCGATACCGCTGTCTTCCACGCTGAAGCCATGATCTCGCAGGGTCAGGCGAATGAAGCCATGATCAGTATAGTGCCAGGCGTTGCGCAGCAGGTTGCCCATCACCGATTGCAGGAATGTCAGGTTGTAGTAGGTGTTTGAGGTCTGCTCGTCGAGGTAGATGAACTCCAGGCCTTTTTCCCGGATCAGCCTGCCCCAGATCTCCGCCAACGCATCGGCGACCTCTTTCAAGGAGGCGTTGCCACCGTTACCGGCGTCGTTGTCCCGGTCACGCGCCAGCATCAGGAACGTGTCGACCAGCTGTCGCATTTCATCGCTGGCCCTGGCAATACGGCTGACCTGGGCCATCGAGCGCTGATCCAGGGCACGATTGCTCAACAACAGCTCACATGAACTGGCGAGCACCATCAATGGGGTTCGCAATTCGTGGCTGACATCACTGGTGAAGAGTTTTTCCCGGCCCAGTGCCTCACGCAGTCGGCCCAGGGTTTGATCAAAGGACACCGCCAGCTCGCCGACCTCGTCGACGGCGTACTCGGGCGCCAGCGGTGGCGCGAGCTCCAGTAGCTGATCGCGGTGACGCACCTGACGCGCCAAACGGATCACCGGGGCCATGACGCGTCGCGCCAGCAGCCACCCCAACAGAATCGCCAACAGGATGCTCAACACGAACCCGACTATCACCACCGCGTACAGCACGCGTTCGCGTTGTTCATGGCTTCGCTGATCTTTCAGCAAGACGTATTGGCGCCCTTCGACCACCTTCACCATGGCGTAGTAGTCCTCACCGCCAAAGACGATTTCCTGAAACCCCGGCTGCAGCGCCTTGAGCTGTTCGTCCGGGGTCATTTCACCTAGTCCGCCCTCAAAGAAAAACAGCTCGTCTTTTTCCGGTCGATGGGTCCAGTCATCGGTGTTGTCCATCAGCAGCAGGCGTTGCAGCCCACCGCTCAGGCTGGTGGTGGTGAGCTTTCTTTCAACGATATGCACGGTCGCGACAATGCCAACCGCAAAGACCCCTGCGACAAACGCAGTCATCAGTGCGAAAACAATCACAATCCTCTTGGTCAGGCTTTGTTTGGAATCCATGTCTTTCCAGTGTTTGAATGCCGACGTCACACCTTGATGGCCTGCGCGACGAGTTTTTGGCTGCGACGCCGACRCTCAAACCAAAGGTAGACGACCGGGGTGGTGTACAACGTCAGGATCTGCGAGACCGCCAGGCCGCCGACAATAGCAATGCCCAATGGCTGGCGAAGCTCCGAGCCGGCACCGTGGCCGAACGCCAATGGCACCGCGCCAAGCAGTGCCGCCAGCGAGGTCATCAGGATCGGCCGCAAGCGCAACAGGCACCCTTCGCGCACGGCGTCTCTGGCAGACAGGCCACGCTGCTGGGCCGACAGCGTGAAGTCAACGATCATGATCGCGTTCTTCTTGACGATGCCGATCAGCAAAATAATGCCGATCATCCCAAGGACCGACAGGTCCTGTCCACAGAGCATCAATGCCAGCAGTGCACCGAACCCGGCGGATGGCAGGGTCGAAATGATCGTCAACGGGTGAATCGCGTTCTCGTAGAGCACGCCCAGCACGATATAGACGGTCAAAATGGCCGCCAGAATCAGCCAGGGTTGTGATTTCAACGAGTCCTGGAACGCCTGGGCGGTGCCCTGAAAACTGCCGACCACAGAGTCGGGCATCGCCACCGCCAAAGACGCCTGGTTGATCGCGCTGACTGCATCGCTCAGGGCTTGGCCGGGCGCCAGGTCAAACGACAGGGTGATGGCCGGAAATACCCCTTGGTGGTTGATAATAATCGGCACCTGCTCGGTCTTGATGCTCGCCAACAGGTTCAATGGCACCAGGGTTCCGGAGCTGGCGCGTACGTATAAGTGTTCCAGCGTGGCGGTGGATGTCTGCCAGTGCGGGTCCAGTTCGAGAACCACATGGTTCTGGTCGAGTTGGGTGAACATCGTCGCGACCTGACGCTGCCCGAAGGCGTCGTACAGCACGTCGTCGATGGCCTGCACCGTCACGCCCAGACGGGCGGCCGTGGCACGGTCGATCACCAGGGTTGCCTGAGCAATGGCCTGTTGCTGGTCAGAGGTCACATGTTGCAGTTGCGGCAAGCTCTTGAGTTTTTCCAGCAGCACCCCGCTCCAGTGATCCAGCTCTGCGCTGTCCGGGTCCTGAAGGGTGTACTGGTACTGGGTTTTACTGGCGCGGCCACCGATCTGGATGTCCTGGTTAGCCTGCAAGTAGACCTTGACCCCGGACAGTTGATCGAGCGCTGGCTGCAGACGGCTGATCACCTTTTGGGCACTGTCGGTGCGCTCGCTGAACGGCTTGAGGTTGATCATCACCTTGCCCTGGCTGACCGTCGGGTTCGGGCCGATCCAGAAATACACCTTGGCCACCGCCGGGTCATGACCGACGACTTCGGCGACACGGTTGACCTGTTCACGCATGGCCATCGGCGAAATATCGGCAGCGGCTTCGGCGACGCCCTGGATCAGGCCGTTGTCCTGCTGCGGGAAGAAGCCCTTGGGAATGCTCACGTACAACACTGCGGTCGCCAATAGCGTGGCCAATGCCACGCCGAGGGTCAGACGCTGATGGTCGAGCACCCAGTCGAGGCTGCGGCGATAGCCATTGTGCAGGCCGGTGAACGCCCGCTCGCAAGCCTGGGCGAAACACCCCTCCTCGCTCTCGGCATGCGGTTTGAGCAGCCAGGCACACAGCATCGGGGTGATCGTCAACGAGACGATGCAGGACATGATGATCGCCACGCTGACCGTCACCGCGAACTCGCGCATCAAGCGCCCGACGATCCCCGACATCAACAGGATCGGCAAGAACACCGCGATCAGCGAGACCGTCATCGAGACAATGGTGAACGCCACTTCGCGCAAGCCATCGACCGCCGATTGCAGGCGTGACTTGCCCATTTCCAGATGACGCACGATGTTTTCCATCACCACGATGGCGTCGTCCACCACGAAGCCGACCGCAATGGCCAGGCCCATGATCGACAGGTTGTCGAGGCTGTAGCCGAGCAAATACATCACGCCGAAGGTCGACACCAGCGACAGCGGAATGGTCAGGCTGGGAATCAACGTGGCGGTGGCCTTGCGCAGGAACACGAAGATCACCACGACCACCAGGGCAATCGACAGCAGCAAAGTGAACTGCATGTCGTTAACCGAGGCTTCGATGGTCTGGGTACGGTCGCCGACCACCTGAACCTGCACGTCGCGAGGCAACGATGCCGTCAGTTCGGGCAACTTGGCCTTGATCGTGGCGATGGTCGACAGCAAGTTGAAACCCGGTTGTTTGTGAATGTCGACGATCACCGTCGGCTCACCGCCCAATTGTGCCGCTTGCTGGGTATCTTCGGCACCGGCGATTACCCGACCAAGGTCACCGAGCTTGATCGGCATGCCGTTTTTATAGGCAATCACCTGATCCCGATAATGCTGTGGGTCGAGCATCTGGTCGGTCGCGCCGAGCGTGACGGAACGGGTCTGCCCGTCAAGGGTGCCCTTGGGCTGATCGACGGTACTGACGCCGATCACGCTGCGCACGTCTTCCAGGCTCAGGCCCCGTGCGGCCAGCGCATCCGGGTCGATCTGAATCCGCACCGCCGGTTTTTGCTCACCGTGGAAATCCACCAGGCCGACGCCGGGCATCTGCGACAAACGCTGGGCAATGTAGTTGTCCGCGTAACGGTCAAGTTCCGGCAGCGTGCGCGTCGGTGAGGTCACGGCCAGTGACAACACCGTCCCTTCCGCCGGGTTGACCTTGTTGAAGGTCGGCGTACTGGTCATGGTCTTCGGCAGGTTCGGTGTGGCGGTGTTGATCGCGGTCTGCACATCCTGCGCAGCGCCGTCGATGTTCCGCGACAGGTCGAACTGCAACACCACCTGGGTCTTGCCGGCCGCGCTCGATGAGGTCATCGAGGTGACTTGCGGAACCGCGGCAAAAGCTCTTTCCAGTGGTGTCGCGACCGATGAAGCCATGGTCTCGGCGCTGGCCCCGGAGAGTTTGGCGGTGACCTGAATGGTCGGAAAGTCCACCGTAGGCAACGGTGCTACCGGTAACTGGAAGTACGCGAAAGCGCCCAGCAACATCACCCCAAGCGCCAACAGGCTCAGGCCCACGCGTCGTTGAATCAGTCCGGCGAGCCCTTTCATCGTGCGCTCTCCACCGGCGTGGCAGCCGCCAGCGCAGCGGCTTCGTCAGCCTTGATCGGTGCGACTTTGACGCCTGGCGCAATGCGTGACTGGCCTTGCACGACAACCGTTTCTCCGGCGGCCAATCCCTGACGAATCCACTGCTTGCCATCGACCACGGCGGCTGCATCGACCTGACGCGGTTGCACCCGTTGGTCAGCTCCGACCACATAGACAAAATTGCCCTGACGGCCGAACTGCACGGCATTGGCCGGCACCACCGTGACGTCCTGACGGGTGTTGACCAGCAAGCGTGCGCTGACCAATTCGCCAGGCCACAACTGGTTGGTACTGTTGTCGAACTCGGCCTTCAACTGGATCTGACCGCTGGCGGCAGCGACCTGGCTGTCAATGAAGCTCAGACGGCCGCGAGCGATTTCCTGATGGCCGTCGCGGGTCATGGCGACCACCTGTAAGGCGCCCTTGGCGTTTTCTTCAAGGATCTGCGGGAGTTCGTCCTGGGAGACGGCGAAAGCCACCGAAATCGGGTTCATCTGGGTAATGGTCACCAGCCCCGTGGCTTCCGCACCGTGGGCGATGGCGCCGACGTCCAGCAAGCGCTGGCCGGTACGCCCGGTCAGCGGGGCCTTGACCTGCGTGAATTCCAGTTGCAGGCGCGCGGTATCGAGTGCTGCCTGGTCGGCCTGCACCGTGGCCTGTTGCGCGGCCAGTTCGGCGCGATAGGTGTCGACGTCCTGGGTCGGCCCGGCCTTGGCGGCCGCCAGTTTGCTGGCCCGGTCCAGGCTCACCCGCAGGTTGGCCAGTTGCGCCTGATCCTTGGCCACCAGTGCTTGCGCTTGAGCGACCTGAGCCTGGTAAACCCGTGGATCGATCACCGCCAGCAAACTGCCGGCGTTCACGGTCTGGCCTTCCTTGAACAGGACTTTCTGCAACTCGCCATCCACCCGGACCCGCACATTGACGCTGTTGAGCGGCTGGACGTTGCCAATCGCACTGAGCCAGATCGGCAGGTCCTGCTGGCTGACTTGCGTCAGTTGCACTGGCACGGCGGCGGCTTCGGTTTTGGCCGGTGCAGCCTGAGCCCGCTTGACCCACTGAAATCCACCTGCACCTGCGCCCAACAGAAGAATCAGTAGCGCCCAGGAGAGTGCTCGATGGCGAGGGTTCGCAACGCGTTGCTTAGCATTCATGGGTGTGACGCCTGAGAAGGAGAAAGGGAAGCAAGAGTGTCGGGGGTGAAATCACCGCCCAGCGCCCGGAACAAACCGACGGCGGCCAGCAGGTGTTGCAGGCGTACCTGCAACAGCGTGTCTTCGGCCTGATACTGGGTGCGCTCGACGATCAACAAGGTCTGGAAATCGGTGGAACCCAGTCGATATCGCACCTGCGCCAACCTCGCGGCCTCGCGGGCGGAGTCCACCGCGGCCTGATTCAAGGCGAAGCTTTTATCCAGTTCGCGGGTGGCGCTCAGTTGGGTTTCGACGTCTTGCAGCGCCTCGATCACCGATTCACGGTAACTGGCGGTCAGTTCCTGCACGTGGGCCTGATCAACGTGCAATTGACCTGTGAGCTGGCCGCCGGTGAACACCGGTTGGGCCAATGTGCCGACGACGCTCCAGATGTTGCCGCCGGCAATGGTGTCGATACCGCCAATCAGGTCCAGCGACAGATTCGGCAAGAACGCCGCACGGGCGACCCCGACATCGAAATTGGCCGAGACCAGTCGCGCTTCGGCTGCTTGCACATCGGGCCGCTGACGCAGCAGGCCGATGGGCAGTCCAGCGGACGGACGTGGCATCTGCAAACCGTCAAGACCGAAGCTTTTCAGGTGGAAACCTTGCGGCGTCTCGCCCACCAGTACCGCCAATTGGTAGAGCGCCAGATCGCGTTGCTGACGCAAAGGTGGCATCGCCGCCTCGAAGGTTTGCAAGGCGTTGCGTTGCTGCGCCACTTCAAGATTGGACACGGCGCCCTGGCTGGCCTGGACTTCGACCAGATCGAGTACCTGCTTGGCGTCGTCGGCTATCGACTGGGCCAGGCGCAGCCGTTCTTCCAGCGACAAGACCTGGAAGTAGCTGTCGGCGATGCTCGCCCCCAGACTCATGCGCAGGGTTTGCGCGTCGAACACACTGGCATTGGCCAGCGCGTCGGCAGAGTCGGCAGCAGCGCGCTGCTTGCCCCAGAAGTCCAGCTCGTAGGTCGCTTGGGCGAATACGCTGCTTTTCTTGGTGGTGCCGTAATTGTTCTGACGCTGGACATTGCCGCCCAGTGCCAGCGTCGGATATTGCCCGGCGCCGACCACCTGGGCCGAAGCGCGTGCCTCTTCGATGCGGCTGGCCGCGGCTTTAAGGCTGTAATTGGCCGAGAGGCCGCGGGTGATCAGGTCATTCAGTTCGGCGCTGTGGAATTCGCTCCACCACTGCCTTCCCCGTGCCGCGGCCGTTTGCCCGGCGCCATTCCAGTTTGCCGCCAGCGGCAACTCCGGTTGATGGTAGGCGGGCACCATCGAGCAGCCACCGAGCATCAATACGCCCAGCAACACCGATATTGATAAAAAGTTACGCCTCGATGAGGTTGCAACTGACATTGGCACGCGATCTCCGGCTGAAACGATTGTGGAGCACGTCCACGAATCAGCCGAAGATAGCCAGCAGCGCCTTGCAGAGCGTTCGCCTGCAGGTAAACTTTTATTTAATCGGGCTCGCGACTGCCCTGAAAGCTGTAACCCGCGCCCGGAATGGTCTTGATCAGCGAGTGCTCGAAACCTTCATCGAGTTTGCGCCGCAGGCGATGGATATGTTTGTCGATGACATTGTCGTTGGGATCGAAGGTGTAATCCCAGGCGCTGTCGAGCAACATGTCGCGGGTGACCACTTGACCGCTATGGCGCATGAGTTTTTCCAGCAACAGCGCCTCACGCTGTTGCAAGACAATGCTACGGCCTTGACGCACCGCCGTACGGGTCGCGCAGTCGAGTTCGAGTTCGCCGACTTGCAGCTTGCGTCCTGTTGCGCTCGGTTGATCGGCGCCGCGAAGCAAGGCGTCGAGGCGCGCCAGCACCTCGGCGAACGCGTAGGGTTTTGCCAGGTAATCGTCGCAACCGGCTTGCAAGCCTTCGACCTTTTGCGCGGTGGTCGACTGAGCACTGAGCATCAACACCGGAATATGCAGGCCGCGACTGCGTATCGCCCGCACCAGGGCGATACCGTCGAGCCCCGGCAGGCGCCGGTCGACAATCAACGCGTCATGAATCCCTTCCAGGGCCATGGCCAGGCCATCGTTGCCGTCTTCGGCGACATCCACCACATGCCCGCTTTCCGTCAAACCACGCAACAGGTAGGTGGCGGTCTGGGCATCGTCTTCAACG
Organism: Pseudomonas sp. 05N432; assembly: GCF_056396945.1. Taxonomy (NCBI): domain Bacteria; kingdom Pseudomonadati; phylum Pseudomonadota; class Gammaproteobacteria; order Pseudomonadales; family Pseudomonadaceae; genus Pseudomonas; species Pseudomonas sp. 05N432. Next base: position 40,870 of record NZ_JBFTMM010000008.1, read on the forward strand.
ACTAGAATGCGCAAGGAGCTTTCTCTCTCAACCTAAACTTTTATTTATCCGGCGGCGACGTTGGCGCCTGCCTGGATTTGACACACTATGCCATCTCTAACCCGTTCAAGTGGCCGGTTCAACTCCCATGACCCACGTTCTGGTCGTCGAAGACGACAACTCCACCGCTCGCGAAATTGAAGCAGCCCTGCAGGACCACGGGTTTACCGTCACCCGTGTGGACAATGGCCGCGACGGTTTGCTCAAAGCCCTCAGCGAGCCCTTCGACCTGATCGTGCTCGACCGGATGCTGCCGGGCGGCATCGATGGGCTGGGCGTATTGACCGCCTTGCGAGCGGCGAGCGTGAGCACGCCGGTGTTGATCCTCAGTGCCCTGAGCGCGCTGGATGAGCGTGTTCGAGGTTTGCGCGCCGGAGGCGATGACTACCTGACCAAGCCTTTCGAATTCATCGAGCTTACCGCACGGCTGGACGCCTTGAGTCGTCGCCGTGCCGAACCCGCCACCCGCGAACCGGACAACCAGCTGCGCGTCGGCAACCTGCACGTCGACCTGTTACGCCGCAGTGTGCGCCGTGGCGACCGAACCATCGACCTGGTTCCGCGTGAATACGCGCTGCTGGAACACTTGATGCGCAACGCTGAACAGGTGGTCACGCGCACCATGTTGTTTGAAGCCGTGTGGAATTACAGCTACGACGAGCGCACCAATGTCATCGAGGTGCATATCGGCCGCCTGCGTCGCAAGATCGACGCCGAAGGTGAGCCGCAGATGATCCATACCATTCGGGGGGCTGGCTATGTTCTCCGTTCACCTKAGTGAGATTCCGCGCACCATCAGTTTTCGCACGGGCCTGATGTTCCTCGGGTTGTTTGGCTGCTCGTTTCTGGCGCTGTTTGGCTACATCTATTGGCAGACCGCGTTTTACCTGAAGACCGAGGCCGACACTGCGCTCTATCGTCAGGTAGAGAATCGCAGCCAGCAAACCCCGCAACTGCGGGAAGAGGAAATCCGCAAACACGCCATTTCGGATACGGAAGGCCGCCTGCCCCACAGTTTGTTCGATGAAAACGGCCAGTACATTGTCGGCGCCATTCATCAACTGCCAGCGTTCAAGAAATATGATCGACCCGCCGAGTTCGACTGGCAAAAAACCAATGATCGCTCCCGTCCGGTGCGGTTTATCGTTCATAAACTGGAAGACGGCAAAACCTTGCTGGTCGCCCAGGATATGCATGATATCGGCGAGTTCGACGAACTTTTGGTCCATGCGCTGGTTTCCGGTGGGGTCCTGCTGCTGGTGGTCGGCCTGTTAGGTGCGATCGGCCTCGGCTACTCCGCGCGGCGCCGACTCGACAAGTTGAGCGACTCGATCAAAGGCATCATCGAGGGCGACTTGAGCAGCCGCTTGCCCACCCTGGGCAACAACGATGACATCGACCGCCTCGCCAACGTCGTCAACAGCATGCTCGATGAACTGGAACGCTTGATGAGCGAAGTCAAGGGCGTCTGCGACGACATCGCCCACGACCTGCGCACGCCCCTGACCCGGCTGATTGCGGGCCTTGAGCGCGCGCAACGGCGGGGTCTGCGCGAGGACGAATACGCCGCCAGCATTGATTCGGCCCTGACCGAGGCCAAGGGTCTGCTGATGACGTTCCGTGCCTTGCTACGCATTTCCGAAATTGAAGACAGCGCACGACGCAGCCACTTTGCGCCGGTCGATCTGAACCTGATCGGCGCCGATGCCACCGAACTCTATGAACCACTGGCTGAGGAGCGCGGCATCAGCCTGGCGTTCCATGCCGGCGCGCAGCCAACACTGATCGCTGGCGATGCGCAACTGCTGTTCGATGCCTGCTGCAACCTGCTGGACAACGCGATCAAGTTCTCACCCGACCATAGCAGCGTCAGTCTCAGCGTCATCAGCGACGCAACGGGCATCGGTATTCGGGTAGTCGATAACGGTCCGGGAATTGCGGAAGACGAGCGCGAGGCGGTATTTCGCCGGCTCTATCGTTCAGAACTGAGCCGTCACACACCCGGCAACGGGTTGGGCTTGAGCATGGTCTCGGCCGTGGCGCGGTTGCACGACATGAAGCTTGCGGTCTACGACGCGGGCCCGGGTTGCCGAATCGATCTACTGGGAAAACAGACTCACGAAACAGCTTGAAACAATCGGGCTTGAGCGGCTCTTGCCGCCTTCCCGACGACCTCGCACGAGGTCTTGGCGCAGGCCTCTCTGATCGATGGCAATGCAATTAAAATCAAACAATTAGCTGTCGTTAAGGGTGGGTTAAGCGTTCCAGCGAAATTTTCACATTCGTTTCACTTATCCCCCACTTGCCCGCCTCTACATTGATCATCACAAATCGACCTTCAATGCTCGCGTTTTCCGTGAACTGTCTATCCTGACTGCTTGAACGGAATCGACATTCTTCGTCTCAATACGACTTACAGGTGAAAGGCGTGGTTAATACTGTATTACCCAAGGACTCGCCTAAACGAGCGGTCAAAAAACGGTTTCTGAAGGTCACGCTGGCGGCGTCGGCGGTGATAGTGGCCGCTCTGGTCACGGGGTTCACCTTGTGGCCCCGGTCTCCAGCGATGCTGGCGGAAAGTGATCACATGGCAACGGCTGGCGTATTCCAACACTGGCAGGCAGGCGATGTGGTGGTGCTGGTTCGACATGCCGAACGCTGCGATCAGTCGAAAAACCCGTGCCTGGGCCCGGCCGATGGCATTACCCAGGTAGGCAGCGCGGCATCGACGGACGTCGGCAAGGGGTTCAACGCCCTGGGCATGGACCATGCGGATGTGTTCAGCAGCCCGGCGACCCGCACGATGCAAACCGCGCAGTACATGTTTGGCAAAGAGGCGTCGAATCAGGAATGGCTGGCCCAATGTGGCAAGACCATGCGTGACGATGTGGTCGCACACAAAACGGCACATCGCAACCTGGTCCTGGTCACGCACAGCGGCTGTATCAGCGACTTCGAGAAACAAACCGGCTTCAAGCATGCTCCCACCAGTCAGTACACCAGCTCCCTGTTCGTTTCGGTGACGGCTGACGGGCAGTTGAAAGTGCTCGGCATTGTGAATTCCGGGGACTGGCCAACCGTGCTGGATAAGCGATTCGCCAGCAAATAATACGGTTCGCCAGGACACGCCAGCGCTGTTAACGAACTCAAAAAACAAAGCCAATACGGCAGTTCGCCAGCGCTCGCGTACATTCGAAACAAATTGAATAACTTTATTTTTTTCAGCGAGTTACTGAAAATCCGGGGATTTCACGCTTGAATGCCTGTTTGGGGGAAATCCTCAATGGAAGACTCGACGCTCCACTTGTAGCATGCGGTGCCCGCTCACAACGGCTCACCCACCTACACCCGTCCAGTCCGCTGCCAGGAGGCCCAGAAATGTCATGCGTCGACTTTATCCTTTTGCCGAGTAATGCGACCGGCTCGCCACAGCGATGCCTGCGCCCCTGCACGCGTCTTTGTTGAAGAAGAGCGGCGCAGCATCGAACGTCGTAACCAAAACACCAAAAACCGAGCAACGTCTTCCGGTATCAAGGCCGTCCCATGAAGCGAAAAATAATACTCGTCACGTATCACTTTACTGATTGCTMACGCAGCAATCCGAACCRCCGAATGAAGTCGCAGGGAGCACGAGTCAAATGATCAAGCGCTGGGCTCTACCCTGCCTGTTATTGGCCTTCGGTCTGTTCTACCTGTTGCCGATGGTCGGCCACGGGCTATGGATTCCTGACGAACCCCGTTACGCGCAGATCAGCCAGGAGATGTTGCTGAGCGGTGACTGGGTGTCTCCGCACTTCATGGGCTTTCGCTACTTCGAGAAGCCCATTGCCGGTTACTGGATGATTGCCATCGGTCAGGCGATCTTCGGCGAGAACCTGTTTGGCGTGCGTATTGCCTCGGCAGTCGCCACCGGCCTGAGCGTGTGGTTGGCGTATCTGATCGCCCGTCGCCTGTGGAACGATCCGCGCAAAAGTTTCGCTGCCGCCCTGCTCTACATGAGCTTCGGCCTGATCGCCGGCCAAGCTGGCTACTCCAACCTCGATCCGCAGTTCACCTTCTGGGTCAACCTGAGCCTGGTTGCCCTGTGGTTTGCCCTGGATAACAAAACCCCACGCAGCAAACTCGGGGCCTGGGCCTTGCTCGGCTTCGCTTGTGGCATGGGTTTCCTGACCAAGGGCTTCCTTGCCTGGCTGTTGCCGGTGTTGATCGCACTGCCTTACATGATCTGGCAAAAGCGCTTTGGTGAACTGCTGCGCTATGGCCTGGTAGCGCTGGTCGTCGCCATCATCGTCAGCTTGCCGTGGGTACTGGCGATCAATAGTCACGAACCGGATTTCTGGCGGTTCTTCTTCTGGCACGAGCACATTCGCCGGTTCGCCGCCGAAGATGCCCAGCACACCCGGCCGTGGTGGTTCTTCCTGCCGATCATGGTGGTTTCGAGCCTGCCGTGGGCGGCCCTGTTGCCATCGACACTGGTTCAGGCCTGGAAAAACAAGACTCAGAACACCACCGGCTTCCTGTTACTGTGGATGCTCCTGCCGCTGGTATTTTTCAGCCTGAGCAAAGGCAAGCTACCGACGTACATCATGCCGTGCCTGCTGCCGCTGGCCTTGCTGATGGCCAGTACACTGATCGATCTGGTGAGCGAGGCCCGTGGCCGGGCGATTCGCATCAACGGCCTGATCAACGTCGCGATCGCGACGATTGCCCTGATTGTCCTGATCTATCTGCAGATCACCAGGCCGATCTTTGAAAACACCGAAATGTTCACCCTGTCGCTGGGCTTCATCGTGCTGGCCGGCTGGATCATCGCCAATGCCCTGCAAGCTCTCCGGCCGCTGGCCTATTGGGCCACTCCGGCGCTGGGAATCTGGCTACTGGTCGCCCTGCTGCCAGCCGCCATGCCTGCAGTCATCGTCAACAGCAAAATGCCTGACCAGTTCATCGCCGAGCATGTTCAGGAATTGAGTGAGACCACTTCGCTGCTGAGTAACGACCTGGGCGCGGCTTCGGCATTGTCCTGGCGCCTGAAGCGCCCACAAGTTGACCTGTACAACACGGTGGGCGAGTTGAAGTACGGTACTGATTTCCCTGAAGCCGCACACCGCAAAGTTGATATGGACAGTGTCCAGCAATGGATGACCGAAGCCCGTAAAAAGGGTTCGGTGGGTGTGGTCATGCGGGTGAAAAATGCCCTGGAAGAGCAGGAAGTCTTGCTGCTGCCGATCGATGGCAAGCACTACAAACGGGGCGAACTGGAGATCCTGATTTTCCCGAAACTGCCCTGACGATTCCTGATGCGCCGGTTTACCGGGTGACGATCTACAGATCGTCACCCGGCAAGTAGATGATCTGCATTTTCTGCCCCCCGGCGCACAGGTCGCGGCGCTCAAAGGCACGGCACAACCCTGTAGCTGGCGGTCGAGACCGAAGGGAAATACCACATGAAGTCGCGGGAAACGGAAACACGCGCGCTGCTGATCCTGCTTGGGGTTTCAGCGCTACTCCTGTTATTGGGACTGGGCACACGGGAACTTTGGGGCCCGGAAACCCGTTGGGCGAATATCACGCTGCAGATGCTGCAAAGCGGTAACTACTTCGACCCGTACCTCATGGGCGGCTCCTATTACGACAAACCACTGCCCTCCTACTGGTTGATTACCGCCACCACCTGGTTTACAGGAGGCCTGGGGCACTGGTCCTTGCGCCTGTCTTCGGTGATTGCCGCCTGGCTGAGTGTCTGGCTGGTCTACCTGATCGGCGAACAGCTGTTTCGCAAAGGCACCGGGCTGATCGCCGGATGGATGCTGGCAACCACCTTCTATTTCGTCTTTTGGGCCCGAGTCGCGACGGCTGACATTCTGACCGTCTGCGGTGTGCTGGCAGCAATCTGGTGGTATTGGCGCGGCCCGGACGACACGCGACTCGGGCGCTACTGCGTGTTCTTCCTGCTGCTGTCCGTGACCTCGCTGTTCAAAGGCCTGATCGGCTTTATCCTGCCCGGCCTGGTGCTGTTGCCGCATCTGCTGCAGGAAGGCCGCTGGAAACGTCACCTCAACCTGCGCCTGTGCGTCGCCCTGCTGGTTGCCGGCCTGGTCTATGCAGTGCCGTTCGTGTTGTCGAATATCTACGGCGCACCCACCTCCGCCCAGAGCGGTCTGGGACTGGTCTTCCGGGAAAACGTGGTGCGGTTTTTCCAGCCGTTCGACCACATCGGCCCCATTTACACCTACCTGATCTACTTGCCGGTTTATACCCTGCCATGGGCACCGTACTGGGTGCTTGGGCTGTGGGTCGCGGCCCGTAACTGGCGCACACTCGAACCCAATGCCCGTTGGTTGATCTGGGGTCTGGGCCTGCTGTTCCTGTTCTTCACCGCCAGCGGTAGTCGACGCAGTTATTACGTGTTGCCGCTGGTGCCATTTGCCCAACTGTTGGCGGCCTGGTGGGTCACCCGACACATGGAAGAACGGCGCGCTGCCGGCAAAGCCGAAGGACGCGGCCTGAAGATCGGCTTTGGCGTCACGACGGCCCTGCTTTTGCTGATCCTCGGGATTATCGTGCCCTGGAGCAACACCGGTGGCGGCGTCGTGCAATTCGGCAAAGACGTCAAGGCTCAGGCCAGCCTGATCGCGCCATGGAATCAATGGCGGATGGTGATGGTCGATGTCGACAACAAAGTCCCGATGTACCTGCAAAACGACGGGGCGCCTTTCTACTATGTGCCCGAAAACAAGGACTTCCCTCGTGAAGGCACCACCGCACAGTTCATGGCATGGCTGGAAAAAACCAGCGGCCAGCAGTGGGACCCGCAGCGCACCATCATTGTCGCGCACTACAAACGTGGCGATCAGCTGCCGCTGAACTACCTGAGCGTCGACCATCAGGCCGTCGTCACACAGCCAGACAACGGTGAACGGCTGCTGCATCCGCGCTCGGACGCCAGCGTCGCCTTCATCCCCAACGCCCCCGCCCAATGAAAAATGAGCGAGAGGCCCATCGGGCCTCTCGCTCCCTCCCGACACGGCTCACGTGAAATCAGTGAGCCCGTCGACGATAGTGTTTGAATTCAAACCACTCTGTCCTTCAAACTCCCTCCTTAGCGCCTCAATCTAAATACAAACGACATTGATTAACGACTTGTTTGACGTTTTTTTCACATATCCCGCACTACATTGCCGCCACCAAAACCCATGCGAATGATTCGCATTGTTCTGGGCGAGCTGCAGGGATTGCGGGAATCGAACGACAGGCTTGCCCACCTGATTCTTAATAAACTGCAGGAGCTGCTAACAAGATGAATCACCGTCGCCCTTCGTTTCTGAAAACCGCGCTGCTCGCCACCGCTCTTATGGGTGCTGGCCATGTCTTTGCTGCGCCAAGCAGCGACGGCATCGTGGTCTATAACGCGCAGCATGAGACCCTGACCAAGGCCTGGGTCGAAGGTTTTACCCATGAAACAGGGATCAAGGTCACGCTGCGCAACGGCGATGACAGCGAGATGGGCAATCAGCTCGTGCAAGAAGGTGCGGCCTCCCCGGCAGACGTGTTCCTGACCGAGAACTCCCCGGCCATGGTGCTGGTGGATAACGCCGGGCTGTTTACCCCTGTTGCGCCGTCGACCCTGGAACAAATCGGCTCGGCCTATCGCCCGGCCCATGGCAAATGGGTGGGCATCGCTGCTCGTTCGACCGTGTTTGTCTACAACAAAAGCAAACTGGCCGAAGCCGATCTGCCGAAGTCGCTGATGGACCTGGCCTCCCCAAGCTGGAAAGGTCGTTGGGCCGGTTCGCCTGCCGGCGCCGATTTCCAGGCCATTGTCGCCGCCGTACTGGAACTCAAGGGTGAAGCCGCCACCCTGGAATGGCTGAAGGGCATGAAAGCCAACGCCACCGCCTACCGTGGCAACAGCGCTGTGCTCAAAGCCGTTAATGCCGGTCAGATCGAAGGTGGCGTGATCTACCATTACTACAGCTTCGTCGATCAGAGCAAAACCGGCGAAAACAGCAAGAACACCTCGCTGCACTACTTCAAGCACAAAGATCCGGGCGCGTTTGTCAGTCTCTCCGGTGGTGCTGTCCTGGCGTCCAGCAAACACCAGGAAGAAGCTCAGGCGTTCCTGAAGTGGATCACCGGTAAAGAAGGCCAGGCCATTCTGAAAAACGGCAACTCGTTTGAATACGCCGTAGGCCAGAAAGCCGAGTCGAACCCGAAACTGGTGCCGCTGGCGCAACTTGACGCGCCTGTGGTCGATGCCTCCAGGCTCAACAGCAAAAAAGTTGTCGAGCTGATGACTCAGGCGGGGTTGTTGTAATCCGATGTCCAAGCCAGTCGCGCTGCCAGAAGCTAGTAAAGTCGCCCAACTGACGACTCTGGCCTCCCCTCGTCAACACCCTCGCCGCGCCTCCGGGAGGCGTAGCGGTTCGTGGGTGGTGGCCATATCCATTCTGGTGTCGTTGCTGGCGCTGCTGCCGTTGGCGTTTGTCATCGGCATTTCCATCAAGACCGGCTGGGCGACTATCGCCGAGCTGGTCTTCAGGCCCCGAGTGGCTGAACTTTTGATCAACACCGTTCTACTGGTGGTGATCACGATTCCTTTATGTATCGCGCTTGGCGTGGCACTCGCCTGGTTGACCGAACGCACCGACTTGCCGGGCCGCCGCCTCTGGTCGGTGCTGGCAACGGCGCCGATTGCGGTGCCGGCCTTTGTCCACAGCTATGCCTGGGTCAGCCTTGTACCACCGATTCACGGGTTGTTTGCCGGGGTACTGGTTTCGGTCATCGCCTACTTCCCGTTCCTCTATCTGCCAGTCGCCGCCACCCTGCGACGTCTTGATCCGGCCATCGAAGATGTCTCCGAATCGCTGGGCCTGAAGCCCTGGGCGGTGTTTTTCCGGGTCGTGCTGCCGCAACTGCGCCTGGCCATCTGTGGCGGTGCCTTGCTGGTCGGCCTGCACTTGCTGGCCGAATACGGCTTGTACGCGATGATTCGCTTCGACACCTTCACCACAGCGATCTTCGACCAGTTCCAGTCGAGCTTCAACGGCCCGGCGGCGAACATGCTGGCCGGGGTGCTGGCGCTGTGCTGCCTGCTGATGCTGACCGCTGAATCTGCATCACGTGGCCACGCCCGTTACGCCCGTGTCGGTTCCGGCAGTGCGCGCCTGCAACGCACCCAGCGGCTGACACGCAACACCAAAGCCGCAGCATTGTTGCTGCCAATCATCACCAGCGTGCTGGCCCTCGGCGTGCCGCTGATTACCTTGGCCCAATGGTTGATTGCCGGTGGCGCAGACGTCTGGCGGATGGCGGAAATTCTCCCGGCATTGAAGCAGACCCTCGTTCTGGCCAGCGTCGGCGCGGTCATCACCACCTGCGCGGCAGTTCCGGTGGCCTGGTTGTCGATACGCTCGCCAGGGCGTCTGCATCGCATCCTGGAAAGCTGCAACTACATCACCAGTTCATTGCCGGGAATCGTCGTGGCGCTGGCACTGGTGACCGTCACCATCAGCTTTGCCCGGCCGATTTACCAGACCACCATCACGGTGCTGCTGGCGTACCTGCTGATGTTCTTGCCACGCGCGCTGGTCAGTTTGCGCGCCGGTATTGCCCAGGCACCGGTAGAGCTGGAAAATATCGCCCGCAGCCTGGGCCGTTCACCGAGCCAGGCGCTCTGGCTGATTACCATGCGCCTGGCCGCACCGGGGGCAGCCGCCGGCGCAGCGCTAGTGTTTCTGGCAATCACCAATGAACTGACCGCGACCCTGCTGCTCTCGCCAAGTGGCACCCGCACCCTGGCCACCGGTTTTTGGGCCATGACCAGCGAAATCGACTATGCAGCAGCGGCACCTTACGCGCTGATCATGATTTTGCTGTCGCTTCCGTTGACCGCGCTTCTCTATCATCAATCCAAACGCACGGCAGGCCGATGAACGCTCTCGAACTGAACTCCATCTACAAAACCTTCGGCGCCCTGCCTGCCCTGGACAACGTCAGCCTGTCAGTGCCTGCGGGCAGCCGCACGGCCATCGTCGGCCCTTCCGGCTCAGGCAAGACCACCTTGCTGCGGATGATTGCCGGGTTCGAGTTTCCCGATTCGGGCAGCATCTTGCTCAACGGCCAGACGCTGGTCGACGGCTCGACCGAAGTCCCCGCGCATCAGCGCATGATTGGTTATGTGCCGCAGGACGGTGCACTGTTCCCACACATGACGGTGGCCGGCAACATTGCCTTTGGACTGTCGGGTGATGCCGCCTTGAAACAAGAGCGCGTCGCCGAGTTGATGGACATGGTGGCGCTGGATGCACGCATGAGCCAGCGCTGGCCGCACGAGCTTTCCGGCGGTCAGCAGCAACGGGTCGCCCTGGCCCGCGCCTTGGCGCAACGGCCTCGGCTGATGCTGCTGGATGAACCCTTCTCGGCACTGGACACCGGCCTGCGGGCGTCCATGCGCAAGATGGTTGCCAAACTTCTCTCAGACACCGGCGTGACCACCATCCTGGTGACCCATGATCAGTCCGAGGCGTTGTCATTTGCCGATCAACTGGCCGTGATGCGTCAGGGCCGACTGGTGCAAACCGGGCACCCGATGGATCTGTACCTGCATCCTCAAGATGAAGAAACCGCGCTGTTCCTCGGGGATGCCGTGGTCATGCCGGCGCGGATCGAAAATGGCTACGCGATCTGCGACCTGGGCCGGGTTCATGTCAGCAGTACCTCGGCAAACGGCGCAACGCAGATCATGTTGCGACCCGAGCAGTTGCAGATTTCCAGTCAGCCCGCGGACCTGGAACAGGTGGATGGTTGCATCGGGGTGGTGACCGATCGCGACTTTGGCGGCAATACCTGCACCTTGACGGTGGAACTGAAGGTCCCCTCACCGGCTACGGATGGACAGTCAGCGAGCCGCTCGCTACTGGTTCGCAGTTCCGGGGTGCATGCACCAGCCGCTGGCAGCCTGGTACACATTTCGACCCTGGGTAACGCGCACGTATTGACCGAACCTGTTCGCCGCCAGGCGGTTACGACGCCATAGCCTGGAGCTTGACGCAAGCTCGGGTTGAAGTAGTCTTGGTTGGGTCCTTTGCTATCACTTTTTAGTGATGTGCGAGCCAAGTGGTGGTTTTCTTTGCGGCGCCTGAAAAATGGCAATAACTGCCAGAAAGGACTGTAAGCATTGAAAAACCCTGAACATTCGCTGTAAAGGTTACAGTTAAACATTCCCGACACCGGTTTTTCATGTCCCTTTCACATTTTCGAGATTACCCTCTGCGCATCCGGAGCGATGCCTTTGGGTCGCTCAAACTGCAGAACGACAAAATAAAAGTCAATTAGTGCACTTTCCCTAAAAGATTGGTTAACTGATTGATATACTTTTCATTTTTTCGTCTACGCTGTCACGGACGTCGCTTCGAAGCACCGCTTCGAGCTGATTCGCAGGTTGTGACCGCTGATTTGCCGCCTTCCAGGGCTGTTGACATATCCAAACCCGAGGTCCACATGAATCAGGCTTTTCTCCCCTTCTCTCGCCCAAGCATCGGTGATGAGGAAATCGCCGCTGTCGAGCAGGTGTTGCGCTCCGGCTGGATCACCACCGGGCCGAAGAACCAGGAGCTGGAGGAGCAATTCGCACAGTACACGGGTTGTCAGCACGCCGTAGCCCTGTCCTCGGCCACCGGCGGCATGCACATCACGCTACTGGCGCTGGGTATCGGCCCTGGCGATGAAGTGATCACACCGTCGCAGACCTGGGTCTCGACCGCCAACATGATCTGCCTGTTGGGTGCTACCCCGGTATTCGTCGACGTCGACCGCGACACCCTGATGACCGATGTCCAGGCCATCGAAGCCGCCATTACCCCGCGCACCAAAGCCATTATCCCGGTGCACTACGCCGGCGCCGCGTTCGATCTCGACCCGCTCTACGCGCTGGCAGACAAACACGGTATCGCCGTCATCGAAGACGCCGCCCATGCTGCCGGTACCCGTTACCGTGGCCGCGCCATTGGCGCTCAGGGCACCGCGATCTTCTCGTTCCACGCGATCAAGAACATGACCTGCGCCGAAGGCGCAATGTTCGTCAGCGACAATCAGGCGCTGGCCGATCGAGTGCGCATGCTCAAGTTTCATGGCCTCGGCGTAGACGCCTATGATCGCCTGACCCACGGCCGTAAACCTCAGGCCATGGTCATCGAGCCGGGCTTCAAGTACAACCTGGCCGACATCAACGCAGCCATTGCACTGGTGCAGGTGCAGCGCCTCGACGAGATCAACGCCAAGCGCACCGCATTGGCGCAGACCTATCTGCAACGCCTCGAAGGCCTGCCGGTACAACCGCTGAGTGTGCCGAGCTACCCGCAACAACACGCCTGGCACCTGTTTATCCTGCGCATCGACGCCGAGCGTTGCGGGATGGATCGCGAGGCGTTCATGAAGGCCCTGCAAGAACAGAATATCGGTACGGGTATTCACTTTGTGGCCACCCACCTGCACACTTACTACCGCCAGCGATTCCCGGGCATTCATTTGCCCAACACCGAATGGAACTCGGCACGACTGTGCTCGATCCCGCTGTTCCCCGACATGACTACCGACGATGTCGAACGCGTCGTTGGCGCCATTGAAAACATTCTGGACTGAAGCCTTTGAAGCCATATCCAATTAACTGCGTGTCGATCGTTATCCCGGTCTACAACGAAGAAGAAAGCTTGCCTGAATTGCTGCGCCGGACCGAAGCGGCCTGTCAGCTACTCAAACACGAGTACGAAATCGTCCTGGTCGACGACGGCAGCCGCGACAATTCGGCGCAAATTCTCGAAGAAGCCGCCGAGCGTGAAGGCAGCCAGGTCGTCGCGGTCATTCTCAATCGCAACTACGGCCAGCACGCGGCAATCATGGCCGGTTTCGAACATTGCAAAGGCGATGTGGTCATTACCCTCGACGCCGACCTGCAGAACCCGCCGGAAGAAATCCCCCGTCTGGTGGAACAGGCCGAACTGGGCTACGACGTGGTTGCCACCGTGCGCAACAATCGCCAGGACTCGGCCCTGCGCCGCTGGCCGTCGAAACTGATCAACCTGGCCGTGCAACGTTCCACCGGTGTCGCCATGAGCGATTACGGCTGCATGCTGCGCGCCTACCGCCGCACCATCGTCGACGCCATGCTGGCCTGCCGCGAACGCAGCACCTTCATCCCGATCCTGGCCAACAGCTTCGCCCGCCACACCACCGAGATTCTGGTGCAGCACGCCGAGCGCGAGCATGGCGAGTCGAAGTACAGCCCGATGCGCCTGATCAGCCTGATGTTCGATCTGCTGACCTGCATGACCACTACCCCGCTGCGACTGCTGAGCATCATCGGTTTCAGCCTGGCGGCGCTGGGCATGTTGTTTGCCTTCCTGCTGATCTTCCTGCGCCTGATCTTCGGCGCCAGCTGGGCGGGTGGTGGCACCTTCGTACTGTTCGCCGTACTCTTTGTGTTCACTGGCGGCCAATTCATCGGCATGGGCCTTCTGGGTGAGTACCTGGGCCGCATGTACAGCGATGTCCGCGCCCGTCCGCGGTTCTTTATCGAAAAAATCCTACGTAACAAACCCGCTAGTCCTGCTCCCGTTGCCACTGTCGACGGTCTGCCTTCCACCACTACTGATCAGGTTTCGCCATGAGTTCAAAAGCTGTTGTTTTCGCCTATCACGATATTGGCTGTGCAGGTATCGAAGCACTGCTAAACGCAGGTTTCGAGATTGCTGCCGTGTTTACCCACGCCGACGATCCGAAGGAAAACACCTTCTACGGCTCGGTCGCTCAGCTGTGCGCCCGCAAAGGCATTCCTGTGCATGCACCGGAAGACGTCAACCACCCACTGTGGATCGAGCGCATCGCCAAACTGAACCCGGACTACCTGTTCTCGTTCTACTACCGCAACCTGTTKGGTGAGCAACTGCTGGCTACCGCCCGCAAAGGCGCGTTCAACCTGCACGGCTCGTTGCTGCCAACCTACCGCGGCCGCGCTCCAGCGAACTGGGTACTGGTCAACGGCGAAACCGAAACCGGCGTGACCCTGCACCGCATGGTCAAGCGTGCCGACGCTGGCGCAATCATTGCCCAGCAACGCGTCGCGATCGAGCGCGCCGACACCGCACTGACCCTGCACGGCAAGCTGCGTGAAGCCGCTTCCAACCTGCTGCGTGACACCCTGCCATTGCTGGCTCAGGGCAAAATCACCGAAACCGCCCAGGACGAATCCAAGGCCACTGTTTACGGTCGTCGTACCGCGGCAGACGGCAAACTGGTCTGGAAGAAGCCGGCTGAAGAGCTGTTCAACCTGGTTCGCGCCGTGACCCAGCCTTACCCGGGTGCTTTCTGCGCCGTGGGCGAGCACAAACTGATTGTCTGGAGCGCTGAAGTCGTCAAGGGCAACGAAGGCCTGGCTCCAGGCCGCGTGATCAGCGTCGATCCGCTGCGTATCGCTTGCGGCGAAGACTCCCTGGTTATCACTTCCGGCCAGCGTAACGAAAGCGGCCTGTACCTGAGCGGCCCGCAACTGGCCAACGAACTGGGTCTGGTCGACGGTTCCGTACTGCGTGGCGCTGAATCGGGCCGTGCCCCGCGTCGTACCCGCGTACTGATCCTCGGCGTCAACGGCTTCATCGGTAACCACCTGTCCGAGCGCCTGCTGCGTGACGACAAGTACGACGTCTATGGTCTGGACATCGGTTCCGACGCTATCGAGCGTCTGCGCAGCCACCCGAACTTCCACTTCGTCGAAGGCGATATCAGCATTCACTCCGAGTGGATCGAATATCACATCAAGAAGTGCGACGTGGTTCTGCCGCTGGTGGCCATCGCCACTCCAATCGAATACACCCGCAACCCGCTGCGCGTATTCGAACTGGACTTCGAAGAGAACCTGAAACTGGTTCGCTACTGCGTGAAGTACAACAAGCGCGTGATCTTCCCGTCGACCTCCGAAGTCTACGGCATGTGCCAGGACAAGAACTTCGACGAAGACACCTCGAACCTGATCGTTGGTCCGATCAACAAGCAACGCTGGATCTACTCGGTCTCCAAGCAACTGCTGGACCGCGTGATCTGGGCCTACGGCGCCAAAGGCCTGAACTTCACCCTGTTCCGTCCGTTCAACTGGATGGGTCCACGCCTGGACCGTCTGGACTCGGCCCGTATCGGCAGCTCCCGTGCCATCACCCAGCTGATCCTGAACCTGGTGGAAGGCACCCCGATCCGTCTGTTCGACGGCGGCGAGCAGAAGCGCTGCTTCACTGACATCGCCGACGGCATCGAAGCCCTGGCCCGTATCGTTGATAACGAAAATGACGCGTGCAACGGTCAAGTCATCAACATCGGTAACCCGGACAACGAAGCCAGCATCCGTCAGCTGGGCGAAGAACTGCTGCGTCAGTTCGAAGCTCACCCACTGCGCGCCAACTTCCCTCCGTTCGCCGGTTTCCGCGACGTAGAGAGCAAGGCGTTCTACGGCGCTGGCTACCAGGACGTGGAACACCGCAAGCCAAGCATCGAAAACGCCAAGCGCCTGCTGAACTGGGAGCCAACCGTTGAGATGAGCGAAACCATCGGTAACACGCTGGACTTCTTCCTGCGCGAAGCCATGCTCGAAATCGCGGACAAGCGCTGATGCAGGCAGGTCTTCGGATCGATGTCGACACCTACCGAGGTACCCGTGAGGGGGTACCCCGGTTGTTGGAGATGCTCGATGAAGCACAAGTCAAGGCGACGTTTTTCTTCAGCGTTGGTCCGGACAACATGGGGCGCCATTTATGGCGCCTCATCCGTCCGCAGTTCCTCTGGAAAATGCTCCGCTCCAATGCCGCAGGTCTGTACGGCTGGGACATCTTGCTGGCCGGCACCGCCTGGCCAGGCAAGCCCATCGGTCGTGACCTGGGGCACCTGATGCGCCAGACCCTCGCGGCTGGCCATGAAGTAGGGTTGCACGCCTGGGATCACCACGGCTGGCAAGCCAACGCAGGGCGCTGGAGCGATGCCGAGCTGATCGAGCAGATTCGCCGGGGCGTAGATACCCTCAGCGATATTATCGGGCAGCGCGTCGACTGTTCAGCGGCCGCCGGCTGGCGTGCCGATGAGCGGGTCATCGAAGCCAAGCAGCATTTTGGCTTTCGTTACAACAGCGACTGTCGCGGACAAAGCCTGTTCCAGCCTCGGCTGGCAGACGGCAGCCTCGGCACGCCACAAATTCCGGTCGACTTGCCAACCTTCGATGAAGTGGTGGGTCCCGTCGTAGCAGCCAATGAGTTCAACTCATACATTCTTGACCGATTCAGCCCCTCGAAGCTGAACGTATATACGATACATGCGGAGGTAGAAGGGATTCTGATGGCAAACGATTTCCGTCAACTGCTGGTTGATGCGCGTCAGCGTGACATCCAGTTCCAGCCGCTGGGTAACCTCTTGCCCGCCCAACCGACAACCCTGCCTCAGGGGCGCGTAATACGTGGCGCCCTCGAAGGCCGAGAAGGATGGTTGGGAGTGCAAGGCGCATGACCAAACGCTGGGCTTTGCCGTTACTGCTTATCGCTTTCGGTCTGGTCTATCTGTTGCCGCTGGGCACGCATGGTCTGTGGATTCCGGATGAAACCCGCTACGCCCAGGTCAGTCAGGAAATGCTCCTGAGTGGCAACTGGGTGTCGCCGCATTTCATGGGCCTGCGTTATTTCGAGAAACCAATTGCCGGTTACTGGATGATCGCCATCGGCCAGGCCGTGTTCGGCGAGAACCTGTTCGGGGTGCGTGTTGCATCGGCACTCGCGACCGGTTTGAGCATCCTGCTGACCTACCTGATCGCACGCAGGCTCTGGAACGATCCGCGTAAAAGCATCGCCAGCGCATTGCTCTACATGAGTTTCGCTGTGGTCGCCGGTCAAGGCGGCTATTCCAACCTCGACCCGCAATTCACGTTCTGGGTCGACCTGAGCCTGGTAGCCTTGTGGTTCGCACTGGACAGCAGCAGTCGCAATGCGCGGTTGATCAGCTGGGCAACCCTGGGGCTGGCCTGCGGCATGGGCTTCCTGACCAAGGGGTTCCTGGCCTGGTTGCTGCCGGTATTGATCGCCCTGCCCTACATGATCTGGCAAAAACGCTGGCGTGAACTGTTGGCCTACGGCCCGATGGCTATCGTGGTCGCGATTGTCGTCAGCCTGCCGTGGGTCCTGGCCGTGCATGCGCAGGAACCCGATTACTGGCGTTTCTTCTTCTGGCACGAGCACATTCGCCGCTTTGCCGGTGACGACGCGCAGCACGCAGCGCCGTGGTGGTTCTACCTGCCGATGCTGGTAGCGTTCAGCCTGCCGTGGGCAGCCTTCCTGCCGTCGGCGCTCAAGCAAGCCTGGCAAACCAGGCGTCAGGCAAGCACCGGCTTCCTGCTGTTGTGGCTGGTCCTGCCGCTGGCGTTTTTCAGCCTGAGCAAAGGCAAGTTGCCGACCTACATCCTGCCGTGCCTGCTACCTCTGGCACTGTTGATGGGCAATGCACTGATTGACCGACTGAACCTGGGACAAAGCCGGCTGTTCAAGATCAACGGCCTGCTGAACCTGGTCATCGGTCTGACCACCTTGCTGGCGATGGTTTACCTGCAACTGAAAAAACCCGTATATGTCGATGAAATGCACAGCCTGGTGCTGGTGTTCATTGTGCTCATGGGCTGGATCCTGTCCAACCTGCTGCTGGTGGTTCGACCGTTGAGCGCATGGGCTGCGCCGGCAATCGGCAGCTGGTTGCTGATCGCCATCCTGCCGGCTGCATTGCCGCACTCGGTGGTCTACAACAAGATGCCCGACCAGTTTGTCCTCCAGCACATTGACGAACTCAGCCAGACCAAAAGCCTGCTGAGCAATGACCTGGGAGCGGCCTCCGCGCTGGCCTGGCGTCTGCAACGCCCTGAAGTGGCGTTGTACAACACCATCGGTGAAGTAAAATACGGCCTGGACTACCCGGACGCCGCGGCGCGTCGGGTCGATACCGACCACGTGCAACAGTGGATGAGCGAAGCCCGCAAGACCGGCCCGGTAGGTGTCGTCATGCGCGTCAAGGGTGATGATGAAGTCCACGAACTCGACCTGCTGCCCAAGGATGGCAAGCATTACGAGCAAGGCAACATGGTCATTCTGATCATTCCACAGAGCGCGCCATGACCCTGATTCTGCTGTTGTCCGCCTGTCTGCTGACCTGCATGGGCCAGATCGCCCAGAAATACGCCGTGGAAAGCTGGCGCGGCAAGGACTCCGGCTGGGGCGAGAAACTGCTCTCGCCGTGGTTATGGCTGGCGCTGGCGTGCCTGGGCTTTGGCTTGCTGGTGTGGCTGCTGGTGCTGCAGCGCCTGGAAGTCGGTATCGCCTATCCGATGCTCAGCCTCAACTTTGTGCTGATCACCCTGGCCGCCCACTTCGTCTTCCACGAAACCATCGATCGTCGTCACTGGATCGGCGTTGCGCTGATCATCGCCGGCGTCGTTCTGCTCGGGAGGCACGCATGAGCCTTCGTCGCGGAATCAGCTTTGCCATGGGCAGCGTCGCGCTGGTCAGTGCCGCGCAGTTGGGCATGCGCTGGAGCATGAGCCATTTGCCACTGCCCGATCAGTGGCTGCAGGCCCTGAGCAACGGTAGCATCGACCTGCTCCCGATCGGCGTGGTACTGGCGTCGATCTGCGCTTACGCCCTGTCCATGCTGTGCTGGCTCGTCGCTCTGCGCGATCTGCCGCTGGGCCGGGCCTACTCGCTGTTGAGTATCAGCTATGCACTGGTGTATCTATTGGCCGCCAGCCTGCCGCTGTTCAACGAAAATTTCAGTCTTTCCAAAACACTCGGGGTGGCCTTGGTCATCCTCGGTGTCATCACTATCAACTCTCGAACTGCTCGCGCCACAGAAGTCAGGAATGCCTCATGAAAATCAGTGTAATTGGTAGCGGTTATGTCGGTCTGGTGCAGGCAACTGTCCTGGCTGAAGTCGGCCATGATGTCGTCTGCATGGACGTCGACCAGAACAAGATCAAAATGCTGCAGAAAGGCCACGTCACTATCTTTGAACCAGGGCTGGAGAGCATGGTCAAGGAGAACCTGGAGAGCGGGCGCCTGCACTTCACCAGCGACGAGAAAATGGCCATCGAGCACGGCCAGGTCCTGTTCATCGCTGTCGGCACACCGTCGGACGAGGACGGCTCGGCCGACCTGAAATATGTCCTGTCCGTGGGTGACGCGGTTGCGCGCCATCGGGTCGAGCCGCTGATCCTCGTGGAAAAGTCCACTGTTCCAGTCGGCACCGGCGATACCCTGCGCGCGCACATTGAAGAAGTCCTGAAGAAAGCCGGACGCACCCTGGAGTTCGATATCGTCTCCAACCCGGAATTCCTCAAGGAAGGCTCGGCCGTCAGTGACTGCCGCCGTCCTGACCGCATCGTCATCGGTTGCGAGCGTGAAGAAGTCCGTGAAGTGATGCGCGACCTCTACGCTCCCTTCAACCGCAACCATGACCGCATCATGTTCATGGACCTGCGCAGCGCCGAGCTGACCAAGTACGCGGCCAACTGCATGCTCGCGACCAAAATCAGCTTTATCAACCAGATCGCCGAACTGGCCGAACACCTGGGTGCGGATATCGAAGCCGTGCGCATGGGCATCGGTGCAGACCAGCGCATCGGCTACCACTTCATCTACCCTGGCTGCGGCTATGGCGGTTCGTGCTTCCCGAAAGACATGCGCGCGTTGATCCACAGCGCCCAGGAAGCCAATTGCTCCAGCGACCTGCTGCAAGCGGTCGAAGCCATCAACCAGCGGCAGAAACACAAGCTGTTCGAACGCATCAACGCGTTCTACAAAGGTGAGCTGAAAGGCAAGACCTTCGCCCTCTGGGGCCTGGCGTTCAAACCCAACACCGACGACATGCGCGACGCGCCAAGCCGGGTGCTGATGGAAGCCTTGTGGGCTGCCGGCGCACACGTGCGGGCCTTCGACCCTGAAGCCATGCAGGAAACCCAACGCCTGTACCCGGATCAACCGAACCTGTCGCTGATGGGCACGCCGGAATCCGCGCTGGTGGGCGCAGACGCGTTGATCGTTTGCACCGAATGGCAACAGTTCAAGGCGCCGGACTTCAAGTTGATCGAAGAGCGTCTCAAAGCTCCGGTGATCTTCGACGGTCGCAACCTCTACGACGCCGAACGTCTGGCACGTAAAGGCTTCAAGTACTTCCCGATGGGTCGTGGCGAGTCGCGCAACCTGCCAATCCCTCAGCAGCAGTGGCCAGCCTCTTCCGTCGTAGCCTAGGAGGCCCCGCGTGCACGCCAATCCATCGACAGGGATCCGTCAACAATCGTTAGGTCTGGGGCTATTGGCGCTGCTGCTGTTCTGCGCCGGGGTCTACCAGCAATCGGCGATCGGATTCGACACGCGGTTTGTACTGTTTGCCCAGGAAATGCTGCGCCATGGGCCGGGATTCTTCCCGACCACCTATGGCCAGCCTTACGCTGATTACTGGGCCACCTCGACGTTTTTTACCTGGCTGCTTTCGCAGCCCTTTGGCCAGGTAAACGCGTTGACGGCCTGGTTACCCAGCGCCATTGCCTCGGCGACGATTGTCACGCTGATGTACCGGCTGGTAGCGCCCTACTCCAGAACCTGGGCGCTGATCGGCATTGCCTTGATGATGCTGAGCAACACCTTCATCACCGAAACCCGCGCCGTGTCCCTCGACCAGATGGTCGCGGCCGTGACCTTCGCCGTGTTCTACCTCGGCTATGCCGCCGACCACTTCCAGGCGCCGCGACGACTGCCGCTGATACTCGTGTTGCTGGTGCTCGGTTTTGCCATTCGCGGGCCGATTGGCCTGGTGGTGCCTACCGGCGTCTTGTGCAGTTATTACCTGCTCAATGGCCAGTGGCGCCGGATGATCACGATCGGCTTGCTGGCGGCGGTGCTATTGGCCGCCGGTATCGGCTTGCTGCTGTGGCTGGCCAACGTCAGTGGTGGCCCGACCTTCATGCAAGACGTGATCCGTATGCAGTTCATGGGGCGCATTGATGGCCGTGAAGGCGCGAGCGGTCCGCTGTTTTACTTCAGCAGCTCGCTGGGCAACTATGCGCTGGCGTATCCGTTGGCGGTAGTGGTGCTGGCCGCCGTGTTGCTGGTCGGTCGCAAGGATCGTGGGCCAGCGTTGCGGTTGCTGACCTTGTGCACTGCTGCCGGGCTGGTCGTGATGATTGGCCTGTCGATTCCGATGGCAAAAAAAGCCCGCTACATGCTGCCGATGCTGCCGATGGCGGCGATCATTGCGGCGTATCCGTTCCAGGCCCAGGGCCGGGTGTTCCAGTGGTTGCGCGGCCTGATGCAAGGCCTGTGGCTGCTGCTACCTGGTCTGCTGATCGTCGGGTTGCTGGTCGCCAAGCGACGTTTTCCGGAGCATCTCACCTCGGTGACGGCGGTGATGGTGATACTCGGTGTGTTGCAGGTGATCGCACTGGGTCTGTTGTTCAAGCCACGCATGCGTGCGGTGGGTCTGGCCTTCACCGCAGTGCTGGCATTGTGGTCCGCCTACATCCTGGTGTTTGAACCGGTGGAGCGTTCGCTCTTCGACACCCGTACTTTCAGTCGTGCAGCCTTTGAGCTGATCCAGAAAGACCCGGCACCTGTGGTGCTTCACGCCATGGGCAAAGACGCCAAGGCGATCAAGTTCATGGTCAACGTCGAGCATGACCTGTTCCCGGTCTTCACTCATTCAGTGCAAGAGCTGGAAAACCTGAAAGGCCCTGCCTGGCTGGTGATGGAAAAAAGTGACTACGAGGCCCTGAAAGGCTCTCGGTTGGCAACATTGCAACCGGTGCTGAACGGGAACTTCGACAAGGACGATTACGTCCTGCTGCATCTGGTGCCGTAGCAGCCCTGAACGGGTTGCACATCGTCAGGGCGCTTGCTTAAGCTTGCGCCCATGACTATTTCCCTCCGCCGTGCCCAATTCAACGATGCCAGCGCACTGCCCGCCGTAGAGCGTTCAGCTGCCGCCCTCTTCCGTAATGACCCTGAGCTTGCCTGGCTTGCCGACGCCCCCGTGACCAGCTTCGAACAGCACCTGCGCGCCATAGAGTCCGCGCAGGTCTGGGTTGCCGAGATGGCCAATGGATCAATCGTGGGTTTTCTCAGCGCCCATACCGCCGATACCGAACTGCATATCCAGGAGATCTCCGTCTGCAGCGGTTTTCAGGGCCAGGGCCTGGGACGCAGGTTGTTGCAGACCGCCCTTGAGTACGCACGCCAGAACGGGTTGACCGCACTGACGCTGACGACCTTTCGCGAACTGCCGTGGAACGAGCCGTTTTATCGGCGATTAGGTTTTGAAACCCTGGCATTTTCCGATCTCGATCAACGCTTGCAGGCAGTGCTTGAAGCAGAAATTACCCATGGATTGCCGGGCGCCCGACGGTGTGCGATGCGCTATTGCATCAAGCCGTAAAGAGTATGTATCGGCGGGAAACAGCCGCAGGAATCATTGTCCTGTGGCCAGCACTTTCATGTCATCAACCGGTCTTGCGTCGAACAGTCTCGCACCGATATCAGCCACTACTTCAGGCGAAACAGAGTCGTTGTTTGACTTGCCCATCGAACATTTAAATATGTGTTCGACACTGCCTGCCAGGCGCTATAAACGCCAAACCCTGAGACAACTCCGCCGAGTTATCAACGACTATCAACCCAGCAGGCATCCACGCTTGATTTCAGGCCCCCGCCTTCAGATCCACCCCCAAGGCCTGGGCAAACGCCTTGACCAACGGACTGCGCACCGTGTTGTGCCGCAGGATCAAATTGAACGGTGTATTGAAGCTGATCAGGTCCGGCCGCAGGGCTCTGAACGTGCCTTGTGCAACCAGAGTCGCGGCATAGTGCTGTGGCAGAAAACCCAGGAAACGCCCGGTCTTGATCAGCATGGCGACGGCTTCGACCTGTGACGCCGAGGCAGAAAAACTGTCGTACCGGGCAAACGTCAGCTTGTCGCGGTGGATGGCGTAGCGATGGTTGATGAACTCGTGTTGCTTGAGCACATCTTCGCCCATCTGCTCATTCGGAACGCTGAACAACGGGTGCCCCACCGCGCAGTAGGCCTCTGATCTTTCTTCATACAACGTGAAGTAATCGAACTCTTCTCTTTTCTGATAAACCGGCACTATTCCGGCGACCAACCGCCCTTCTACAACGCCTCTTTCCACTTCATCCAGTTGTGAGGCCTGAAGTTGAAACCGCACTTTCGGCGACTCTTCATTTATTCGCTTTAATGCGGCAACTAACGGAGAGTTTTCATCGGTAATCGTATTATCGATCACCCCTACTCCCAAGTCGCCTATCAATTCATTCTGAGCGCAACTAAGCTTGTCTCGAAAGTTGTCGACCGAGGCAAATAAGTCAATCGACGCCTGATAGACCAGGCGCCCTTCTTCGGTCAGATGAAACCCCTCTCGACCCCGAGTACACAGGCGCATGCCGATACGAATCTCAAGATCGGAGATCTGTTTGCTGATGGCTGCCAGCCCCACATTCAGCTCGTTTTGAGCGGCACTAAAACCGCCGGCCTCGACCACCGCCTTGAACACTTTGAGCAGTTTGAAGTCCAGCCCGCTCAGGGCCAAAGGCGCTCGATGAGCCGTTTTCAACGGCGGGTTTCCAGAATTGGAAAGTGGGGTTTCCATAATGCTTATTTACCTCTGGCGCCCGATTCAACAGTCTGTGTCCAACAACAAAAATAACGCTGGCTAATAATAATGAACACAGAAAACCAGGCTTGGCAACTCCCAATAATTTCCCTCAGTCAGCGCCAAGTCGCTGATTCGAAACTATTAAAAGCTGACACTTCGATCAGCTCTCGCCACTTGCAACTGCCCTCTTGAAAACTGCATGAGCCGAACCACGCCCGGACTATCCCGGCGAGTGTCCAAGGCTCTGCGTAACGACATCAGTTCGTGTTACCGACGAGGAAAACAACAATGACTCAAGCAACCGATCGTTTGTGGGGAGCGCGTTTCAAAAGCGGTCCGTCCGAAGCCCTGGCAGCCCTGTCCCGCTGCCCTGAGCGGTACTTCCGCCTCACCCCTTACGACCTGGCCGGTTCCAAGGCCCATGCCGGGGAATTGCACCGCGCCGGCTTGCTCGATGCACAGGAAACCCAAACCATGCTCGATGCGCTGGAGCGCATTGGCGAAGACTTCCGTGCTGGCTTTGTCAGCCCGACCCTCGACGACGAAGACGTCCACACCTTCATCGAGCGCCTGCTGACCGAACGCCTTGGCGCACTGGGCGGCAAGCTGCGGGCCGGACGCTCGCGCAACGATCAGACCGCCAACGATCTGCGACTGTTTCTGCGTGATCACGCTCGCACCCTGACCACTGAAGTGCTGGCCCTGCAACAGGCGCTGGTTGAGCAGGCCGAGCTGCACATCGACAGCATTTGCCCGGGCTTCACTCACCTGCAACAGGCGCAACCGATTGTGTTTGCCCATCACTTGCTGGCCCACGCCCAGTCGATGCTGCGCGATGTGCAACGCCTGGTGGATTGGGACGTGCGCACTTCCCTGTCGCCATTGGGCGCAGCGGCCATGGCCGGTTCCGCTATCGCCCGTCAGCCGCAGCAATCGGCGAAGGAAATGGGCTACAGCGGTGTCTGCGAAAACTCCATCGACGCCGTGGCCAGCCGTGACCACGTTGCCGAGTTCCTGTTCGTGGCGAGCATGCTCGGCGTCAACATCTCGCGTTTGGCCGAAGAGTTTTGCCTGTGGTCTTCACGGCAATTTCGCTGGGTTGCGCTGGACGATGCCTACGCCACCGGCAGTTCGATCATGCCGCAGAAGAAAAACCCGGACATCGCCGAACTGGCGCGGGGCAAGGCTGGCCGTTTGATCGGCAACCTGACCGGCCTGCTGTCGACCCTCAAATCCCTACCGCTGTCCTACAACCGCGACCTGAGCGAAGACAAAAACGGTGTGCTCGACAGCGTCGACACCCTGTTGCTGGTGCTGCCAGCCATGGCCGGGATGGTCGCGACCATGAAGGTCAACGTCGAAGAACTGCGTCGCCAGGCACCGCTGGGCTTCACTCTCGCCACCGAGGTCGCCGACTGGCTGGCGGTGCGCGGTGTGCCGTTCAAAGAGGCCCACGAAATCACCGGTGCACTGGTTCAGGCCTGTGAAAAACACGACATCGAACTGTGGGAAGCCTCGCCGGCACTGCTGGCCGAGATCGATGTGCGCCTGACCCCCGAAGTGCGCGACAGCCTGACCCTGGAAGCCGCCATCGCAGCCCGCAGTGGCTGGGGCGGAACCGCGCCGCAGCAGGTCCGTGAACAGATCGGCCGCTTGAGAACCGCCCTCGCCGCACAGCAGCAATGGGCCGAAAACTATCAAGGCTTCCGCCTCTGAAGCACCGCACAGAACCTGTGGGAGCGAGCCTGCTCGCGATTTCGATATCACATTCAACATCAATGTTGGCTGACCCACCACTATCGCGAGCAGGCTCGCTCCCACAGGGATTTAGCTGATCTGAAAGACCAGCGTAAGGAGAATCGAAATGAACCAGACTCAGGCAGAGCTCCTCGCGGAGCGCAAAAAGGCCGAAAACCAGTTCGACATTACCCAGTACGAGCATGTGCCTCGGCGCTATTACGGGCGGATCTTCTTCGCCACGCTGATCGTCGTCGCCATCGTCGGTCTGGTCAGGGCTTTCGCCGAGGGCAAGATCGAGTGGTCGTACATCGGCCAGTTCCTGACCTCCCAGGCGATTCTGTTCGGCTTGCTCAACACCATCGTCATGGCCGTGCTGGCGATGGCGCTGGGGATTGTCTTCGGGGTGATCACCGCCGTGATGCGCATGTCGGCGAACCCGATCCTGCGCTATGTCGCGGTGACATACACCTGGCTGTTTCGCGGTACGCCGTTGATTCTGCAATTGCTGTTGTGGTTCAACCTGGCGCTGATCTTCCCCACCATTGGCATTCCGGGGCTGTTCGAACTCGATACCGTCAGCCTGATGACGCCCTTCGTCGCAGCGCTGCTGGGCCTGAGCATCAACCAGGGCGCCTACACCGCTGAAGTGGTGCGCGCCGGTCTGCTCTCGGTGGACACCGGCCAGTACGAAGCAGCCAAGTCGATCGGCATGCCGCGCCTGCAAGCGCTGCGCCGGATCATCTTGCCGCAGGCCATGCGCATCATCATTCCACCGGTCGGCAACGAGTTCATCGGCATGGTCAAGATGACCTCCCTGGCCAGCGTGATCCAGTACTCGGAACTGCTCTACAACGCGCAGAACATCTACTACGCCAACGCCCGCGTGATGGAGCTGCTGATCGTCGCCGGCATCTGGTACCTGGCCGCCGTCACCGTCTTGTCCTTTGGTCAAAGTCGTCTGGAGCGTCGTTTCGCTCGCGGCGCCGGCAAGCGCTCGTGAGTCACGCAGGAGAATTGAACATGAGAAGCATCGTCAAGGCTGTTGGCCTGAACAAGTACTACGACCAATACCACGCGCTCAAAGACATCAACATCGAAGTCGAACAGGGCGAAGTGCTGTGCATCATCGGGCCGTCCGGTTCCGGCAAAAGCACCCTGCTGCGCTGCGTCAATCAGCTGGAAAAAATCGACAAGGGCGGCCTCTGGGTCGACGGCGAGTTGGTGGGTTACCGCATTGCCGGCAACAAACTGCACGAGCTCAACGAGTCGCAGATCGCCCGGCAGCGGCTGGCCACCGGCATGGTGTTCCAGCGCTTCAACCTGTTTCCGCACATGACCGTGCTGCAAAACATCATCGAAGGCCCGTGCCAGGTGCTCAAGCGTTCGCCCAAGGAAGCGCACGAAGATGCGCTTGAGTTGCTGGCCCGCGTCGGCCTGGCCGACAAGCGCAACAGCTACCCGATCGAACTCTCGGGGGGTCAGCAACAACGGGTGGCCATTGCCCGAGCGCTGGCCATGCGGCCCAAGCTGATGCTGTTCGATGAACCCACTTCGGCACTCGACCCGGAACTGGTCGGTGAGGTGCTGTCGGTGATGCGCGATCTGGCGCAGACCGGCATGACCATGATCGTCGTCACCCATGAACTGGGCTTCGCCCGCGAGGTTTCCAATCGCATGGTGTTCATGGACGGCGGGCAGATCGTGGAGGCAGGAAGCCCCGAAGAAATACTAATAAGTCCACAAAACCCGCGCACCCAAAGCTTCATTTCTGCCGTTCGCACCTAACGACAACTCAAAAAGAGAACGACCATGAAAAAACTCCTTATCCCTGCAGTAGTGGCTGGCCTGATGGCCTCTTCGATGACCTGGGCAGCTGATTTGCCCGCGAGCATCAAGGCCAAGGGCGAAATCGTCGTGGCAATCATGCCCAACTATCCGCCAATGGATTTCAAGGACCCGGCCACCAACACCCTCACCGGCCTGGACTACGACTTGGGCAATGTCTTGGCCGAGCGTCTGGGCGTGAAGATCAAATGGCAGGAAACCGGCTTCGAGCAAATGATCAACGCCCTGACCACCGACCGTGTGGACGTGGTGCTGTCGGGCATGACCGACACCGCCGAGCGCCAGCAGAGCGTGACCTTCGTTGACTACTTCACCAGCGGGCCGCAGTTCTACACCCTGCAAAAGAACAAGGACACCAACGAAATTGCCGACCTGTGCGGCAAGAAAGTCGGAACCAGCCGACGTACGACGTTCCCGTCGGAAATTGCTGAATGGAGCAAGGCCAATTGCGAAGCGAAGGGTAAACCGGCGATCAACGTGATCGGCACCGAAGGCTCCGCCGACGCCCGTGCGCAACTGCGCCAGAGCCGCATCGATGCGGCCATGCAGGGCAGCGAAACCCTGTCGTATCTGAAGACCCAGGAAAAGGACACCTACAAGACCGTGGGGGCGCCGATCTCGGTGCAGTTCAGTGGTCTGGGCGTCAGCAAGAAAAAACCCGAGTTGAGCGAAGCGGTGAAAGTCGCGCTGCAAAGCATGATTGATGACGGCAGCTATCAGGCGATCTTGAAGAAGTGGGATCTGGAGTTGGGTGCCATTAAAACCGTGACCATCAACGCCGGGAAGTAACGCTGAAATACGTTGCCCCGTAGCAGCTGTCGAGCACGCGAGGCTGCGTTCGAGGACGCAGTCCTCGCAAGTCTGTGTACACGGTTTACCTGAAAGAACGCGTTGTCTGATTTTACGGCGGCTGCGCCACCGAACGCAGCCTCGCGGGCTCGGCAGTTGCTACGGGTGTTATGACCATATATGAACGGAGCGCCACGATGTCCTCCTCGCCCCAACCGACGTGGCCCGACGGCCACACCGCCTGCCTGGCCCTGGCCTTCGATCTCGACGGCCCCACCGGCGATGCGATGCTCAACGGTTCGATCTGGCACAAGCCCGAGTATTTCGGTTTTGGCGGTTACGGGCCGTATCGAGCCTTGCCACGGATTCTCGACCTGCTCGACGAATTCCGCATCCCGAGCACCTTCTTCGTCCCGGCCTGGGTCGTGGAGAACTGGCCGAGACAGTGCCAGTCGATCATCGAGCGCGGGCATGAAGTGGCTTACCACGGCTACAAACACGAGTCCTTCTATGCCCTGACACTGGAGCAGCAAAAGGACGTCATGAATAAATGCCGCGAGGTGTTCTGGCAGCATTTGAACATCCGCGCAGAAGGCTTTCGCACCCCGTCCGGTGACTGGCGGGCCGAGACGCCGGCCATGCTGGTGGAGGCTGGCGTGACCTACTCCAGCAGCATGCGCGGCGATGACCGGCCGTATCTGGTGAAAGTGCCAGGCTACGAAACCCCGCTGGTGGAAATCCCCGGCCGCTGGGAAATGGACGATTACGCTTCCCTCGCCTACACCCGCGCGCCGGACTTTCCCTCGGGGCTGGACCGTACCGCCAGCTATGAGCTGACTCTCGACAATTGGTGCCGTGAGTACGACGGCGCGATGAACGAAGGACTGTGCCTGACCACGCTCTTCCACCCGAAGATCACCGGCAAACCGGGGCGCATTCTGCTGCTGGAGAAACTCTTCGAACACATGCGCCAGCGTGATGACGTGTGGTTCGCCACCTGCCGCGATGTCGCCCACTGGTGGCTCAAGGAGCATCAACATGACTGATTCGACGGTCTGGCCCAAAGGCTACCGGTGCGCCGTGGTGTTGACCGTCGACTACAACGACGTACACGGCATCCTGACCCAGGCCCCGGAAGTCGCCGGCCGCGACAAGACGTTGTCGGTGTGGCGCTACGGCACCCAGCGCGGGGTCGAACGCTTGCTCGCACTGTTCAAGGAGCTAGGCGTTTCCAGCAGCTGGTGCATACCGGGCATCGTTGCCGAAGAGAACCCCGAACATATCCGCGCGATCCAAACCGCCGGTCATGAAATTGCCTGCGCCGGTTATCGTCATCAGAACTACGACAGCCTGAATCTGGCCGAGCAGACCGCTGCTCTTGAGCGCGGCTGCCGGGCTCTCGCGGCCATTACCGGTCAGCGCCCGGCGGGTTTCCGGATTCCCGCCGGCAACTGGGCACCGGGGTTTACCGAAGCGTTGCGCGAGCAAGGCATTCGCTGGTCGTCGTGCTGGCGTGGCGATGACCTGCCGTTCGCCCATCCGACGGCGCCTGAGGTGATCGAACTGCCAATGCACTATGAACTGGAGGACGAACCGTACTTCGCGTTCAACCTGAGCCCGGCAGTCCCGCCCGCGCAATCGCGGATTGCTTCTTACAGTCATACCTTGGGCAACCTGCAAATGGACTTTGCCGGGTTTCATCGCTTTGGCCTGTGCTACGTGTTGCGCCTGCACCCGGAAATCATCGCGACCCCGGGACGCATCGGTGTCCTGCGCGAGTTGCTGCTGGGTATCCAGCAACACGACGACGTTTGGATCGCCACGGCTGGCGACGTCGCCCAGTGGTGGGCCGAGCGCGCTGTGCCGATGGACGAGGAGCATCCAGCCGCCGTGTATGAGCGGCATTATCGAGCGTACTTGCCATGAGTGAACGATTGCAGCGTCTGGCGCAATTTTGCGTCGAGACCCGTTTCGACGACTTGCCGCCGGCACTGGTGGCACAAGCCAAGCGGCATATTCTCGATACGGTCGGCGCGACCCTGGCCGGGGCCGCCAGTGAAATTGCCGTCACCGTCCGGCAAACCTTTGCCAATGAAACCGGCCCAACACTGGTCTGGGGCACTGCACAGTATGTCGGCGCCGCGCAGGCAGCGATGCTCAATGGGATCGCCGCCCATGCCCTGGAACTGGACGATACCGGTGGCTGCGATCACTCCGGCGCAGTGGTGCTGCCCGCAGTGATGGCAGCCGTCAGCCTGAGTCCTGCGCCGGTAAACGGTCGTGAGCTGATTACTGCGGTGGTGATTGGCTACGAGATCGGTCGGCGGGTACTTGAGGCTTGCGGCGGTTACTCGGCGCACAACGGCGCCGGTTGGCATTCGACCGCCACCTGCGGGGTGTTCGGCGCGGCAGCGGCCAGTGCGCGAATACTCGGTCTTGATCCGGCCCAAACCCTCGCCGCATTGGGTATTGCCGGCAGTTTCAGCGGTGGCCTCTGGGCGTTTATCCATGATGGCTCGCACAGCAAAAAGCTTCACAGCGGCCGCGCCGCCGAAGGCGGTCTGCTGGCGGCGCGGTTTGCCGAGCAAGGGATCAGCGGGCCAACGAAGTTGTTCGACGACGTCTGGGGCGGCTTTCTCAAGACCCTCGCGGCTGAACACGCGCAACCCGAAACGCTGGACGCAGACCTTGGCGTGGTGTGGAAACTCACCCGCTGCTCGATCAAGCCCTACGCATCATGCCGTGGCACGCATTCGGCCATCGATGCCTTGGGTCTGTTGCTTGAGCAATTGCAGATCGAAGCCGGTGAGTTGGAAGACGTTCAGGTGTCGCTGTGTGGTTTTCTCAACGAGATGTGCGGCGGGCGCGATGTCGGCAGTCTGGCAGCCGCGCAAATGAGCCTGCCGTATGCCCTCGCCGCTCGATTGGTCCATGGGCATTGCCGGCTTGAGGCTTATGACGACGAACAACGCAGCGCGTCAGAAATCGCTCATTGGATGTCGCGCATTCACCTTGTAGTGGAACCGCACCTGTCAGAGGATGGCGAGCCGGTCGTGAGCATTCGCAGCCGCGATGGTCGCACGGCGAGCCTGTGTGTCGAGGTGCCGTTGGGCGCACCGGGGAATCCGTTGAGCGATGCAGCGCTGGAGGAGAAGTTTTTCAGCCTGGCGACGCGGGTGCTGTCGATGGAACAGGCGACTGGGTTGCTGGAGCGGTTGTGGCAACTGGAAAAACTGGAATCGGTCGGTACGCTGGATCAACAACTCTCGATGCAAACACCACCCCTGTAGCAGCTGCCGAAGGCGGCGTTCGGCTGCGAAGCAGTCGTAAAATCAGGCAATGCGGTTTTTCTGAAGTACCGGGTTGTCTGAATTGCGAGCGCTGCGCACTCGAACGCAGGCTGCGCCAGCTGCTACAGGGTTTCGAAACGCTGGAACCGTATTTCAATAACAAGGACTCGTGTACCACCGTGGCCACTTACTCGCTCGTTATTCGCCGCCTGATGATCTGCTCGCTGACCATCGTCGTCAGCCGCGCCATCACCAGCCCGTTGCTGACACTGTTCCTCAGCAACAAGCTGGGCCTGAACCAACAGGACGTTGGCTTGCTGTTGGGCATCGCGGTGTTCATCGCCACCCTGCTCGCGTTGTATGGCGGTTACATCATCGACCGCCTGGAAAAACGCCGGTTGCTGATTCTGGCGATGCTTTCCAGCGCCGTCGGTTTTGTCCTGCTGACCTTCGCCCACGACCTTTACCTGACCACCCTGACGCTGGTGATTACCGAAACCGCTTCGGCGCTGTTTCTGATCGGCTCCAAAGCGATCCTCAGTGAAAACCTGCCCATTGGGCAGCGGGCCAAGGCGTTTTCGCTGCGCTACACCTTGACCAATATCGGCTACGCCACCGGCCCGATGCTCGGTGTGGTGATCGCCGGAGTGCAGCCATTGGCACCGTTCCTGATTGCCGGTGGCATCGCCTTTTTCAGTACCTTCCTGATGAGAGGGATTCCCGGATCAGCCAAGGAAGCGGCCGTTGGCCAGCCACAAAGCTTTCTGAAAACCCTGGTGACCCTGAAGAACGACCGCACACTGATCATGTTCACCTGCGGCTGCCTGCTCAGCACCGTGGTTCACGGACGTTTCACCCTGTACCTGTCGCAATACCTGCTGGTGACGCAAAACGAGCACATTGCCCTGCAAACCATGGCCGCGATCCTCGCCTGCAACGCAATCAGCGTGATTCTCTTGCAGTACCAGATCGGCCGCTTCCTCAAGCGTGAACAGCTGCGTTACTGGATTATTATTGGCAGCAGCCTGTTCATCCTCGGGTTGATCGGCTTCAGCTTCGCGCAAAACCTGGTGCAGTGGTGCCTGGCGATGTTTGTCTTCACCCTTGGCGAAATGATCATCTACCCGGCAGAGTTCCTGTTCGTCGATACCCTGGCCCCGGAAGAACTGCGCGGCAGCTACTACGGCGCGCAGAACCTGGCGGCGCTGGGCGGTGCGGCGAGCCCGGTGATTTGCGGCTTTTTGCTGACCCACACGGCACCGGCGACGATGTTTTATGCCCTCAGCGCACTGACCGCCATGGGCGGATTGCTGTGTTTCCTGAGTGGTCGGCGCGTCGCCACACTTCAAAATAAATGCACTGAAAGCTCATTAATATGAATTTGTCAGGAGTGAGATAGATCGGCACACTGTGCCGGTTCCTCCCCCAAATGTTGGAACACTTAAAGGGCTTTCTGGTGATCCAGACAAGCCCTTCTTTTTGCCCGTTCTTTGCCACTGGATCGTTTTCGTTATGCTCGCTCGCTGGATACCCGCTGCCGTCAACACCCGCCCCTCCGAATGGAGCCGTGCCGCCATCGGCATGTCGCTGGGCACACTGCTGAGTGTCTGGCTGTGTGGTCAGGTGTTCGGGATGGACGTGGCCTTGCACTTGATCGGGCCGTTGGGCGCTTCAGCGGTGTTGCTGTTCGCCGTGTCTTCCGGCGCGCTGGCGCAGCCGTGGTCGATTCTCGGCGGCTATTTGTGTGCCGCGGTGGTGTCGCTGCTGGTGGCCCATGTGCTTGGGCGCACGCTGGGCAGTGCCTGCCTGGCGGCTGGCATGGCGCTGATTCTGATGTGCTGGCTGCGTTGCCTGCACCCGCCGGCGGGAGCGTTGGCGTTGCTGCTGGTGGTGGCGGACCCGGCGACCATCGCGATGGAATGGCGCGAACTAGGGCCGGTGATGCTCGCCGCGACGTGCATGCTGCTCAGCGCCCTGGTCTATAACAACCTGACGCGGATCCGTTACCCCAAGGGCCACAGCGAGCCAGTCGCGGTGGTGCCCGCCGATCATCCGCCCGCAGACGTCCTGGCGATTACCGCCGAAGACCTCAAGCTGGCCCTGGCCGATATGCAGGAGTTCTTCGACGTCACGCCGGAGGACCTTGAGCAGTTGATCCACGCCAGCGAGCTGCACGCCAAACGCCGCAGCATCGGTGAAGTGTTCGGCACTCGGCCTTAGCTACTAAAGATTTGAAATGCCCTATCAGGGCGTTTATGCGATGAATCAGCGTGCAGGCATAACAAAAATGCAGACCGGACCTGCATCTATCACGGTTGTACATCGCAAATTTGCACTGTTACGATCCGGCATCGTTCGCGCGCGAACACTTCTATAAAGAACAATAAAAGCAGGGAGTTAGTGATGACTGCTCAGGTTTCATCCCAGGCGACCCACCGCATTGATGCCAGCGCCAACGACGTGCTGGCCGAGGTCCGCAACCACATTGGCCATCTGACCCTCAATCGCCCCGCCGGCCTCAACGCCATTACCCTGGACATGGTCCGCAGCCTGCACCGACAACTCGATGCCTGGTCGAAAGACCCGCACATCCACGCCGTGGTGTTGCGCGGAGCTGGCGAAAAAGCCTTCTGCGCCGGTGGCGATATCCGCTCGCTGTACGACAGTTTCAAAAGCGGCGGCACCCTGCATGAAGACTTTTTCGTCGAGGAATACGCCCTCGACCTGGCGATCCACCATTACCGCAAACCGGTACTGGCGTTGATGGACGGTTTCGTCCTCGGCGGCGGTATGGGCCTGGTGCAAGGCGCAGACCTGCGGGTGGTCACCGAACGCAGCCGCCTGGCAATGCCGGAAGTGGCCATCGGTTACTTCCCGGACGTTGGCGGTAGCTACTTCCTGCCACGGATTCCCGGCGAACTGGGCATCTACCTTGGCGTCAGCGGCGTGCAGATCCGCGCCGCCGATGCGCTGTATTGCGGGCTGGCCGACTGGTACCTCGAAAGCCAAAAACTCACCGAGCTGGATCAACACCTCGACAGCCTCGAGTGGCACGACACCCCGCTCAAGGACCTGCAAGGTCTGCTGGCGAAACTCGCGGTACAGCAACTGCCCGACGCACCGTTGCAAACATTGCGGCCAACGATCGACCACTTCTTCGCCCTGCCGGATGTGCCGAGCATTGTCGAGCAACTGCGCACCGTTACGGTTGCCGACAGCCACGACTGGGCGATGACCACTGCCGATGTGCTCGACAGTCGTTCACCGCTGGCCATGGGTGTAACGTTAGAGATGCTGCGTCGCGGCCGTCAGTTGAGCCTGGAAGACTGCTTCGCCCTCGAACTGCACCTCGATCGCCAATGGTTCGAACGCGGAGACCTGATCGAAGGCGTCCGCGCCTTGCTGATCGACAAAGACAAGAGTCCACGCTGGAACCCTCCGACCGTGCAGGCGCTGAACGCCAAACACGTTGCGAGTTTCTTCAGCGGTTTTGACCAGAGCGGGAGCTGAGCCATGCACGATATCGAATTGACCGAAGAACAAGTGATGATCCGCGACATGGCCCGGGATTTTGCCCGCGGCGAAATCGCCCCTCACGCCCAGGCCTGGGAAAAAGCCGGCTGGATCGATGATGCGCTGGTGGCCAAGATGGGCGAGCTGGGTTTGCTCGGCATGGTGGTTCCCGAGGAATGGGGCGGCACTTACGTCGACTACGTGGCCTACGCGCTGGCGGTAGAAGAGATTTCTGCCGGCGACGGCGCCACCGGTGCCTTGATGAGCATTCACAACTCGGTGGGCTGCGGACCGGTTCTGAACTATGGCACTGAAGAACAGAAACAGACCTGGCTGGCGGATCTGGCCAGCGGTCAGGCCATTGGCTGCTTCTGCCTGACCGAGCCGCAGGCCGGTTCCGAAGCGCACAACCTGCGCACCCGTGCCGAACTGCGCGACGGCCAGTGGGTGATCAATGGCGCCAAGCAGTTCGTCAGCAACGGTCGACGGGCAAAACTGGCGATTGTGTTTGCCGTGACCGACCCGGAGCTGGGTAAGAAAGGTTTGTCGGCGTTCCTGGTGCCAACCGACACACCGGGTTTTATCGTCGACCGCAGCGAACACAAGATGGGTATCCGCGCTTCCGACACCTGCGCGGTGACGCTGAACAACTGCACGATCCCCGAAGCCAATCTGCTGGGTGAGCGCGGCAAGGGTTTGGCGATTGCTTTGTCCAACCTCGAAGGCGGTCGTATCGGCATCGCCGCACAGGCGCTGGGTATCGCCCGTGCTGCTTTCGAAGCAGCGCTGGCCTACGCCCGTGACCGGGTGCAGTTCGACAAGCCGATCATCGAGCACCAAAGCGTCGCCAACATGCTGGCCGACATGCACACCCGGCTGAACGCCGCGCGCTTGCTGATCCTGCATGCCGCACGGTTGCGCAGCGCCGGCAAGCCATGCCTGTCGGAAGCCTCACAGGCCAAGCTGTTTGCCTCGGAGATGGCCGAGAAGGTCTGTTCGTCTGCGATACAGATTCACGGCGGCTACGGCTATCTGGAGGATTATCCGGTGGAACGCTACTACCGCGATGCGCGGATCACGCAGATTTACGAAGGCTCGAGCGAGATTCAGCGGATGGTGATTGCGCGGGAACTCAAGAACTACTTGGTCTAACCCCTTAAAAGCATCGCGAGCAGGCTCGCTCCCACAAGGGATCTCATGAACACCAGAGATCCACTGTGGGAGCGAGCCTGCTCGCGATTAGGTCGGTGAGAGCGCTACATTACTTACCGACGAACTGCGCCTCACGCTTGGCAATAAACGCCGCCATGCCTTCTTTCTGGTCCTGTGTGGCAAACGCCGCATGGAACACCCGACGTTCGAAGCGCACGCCTTCGGACAGGCTGACTTCAAAGGCGCGGTTGACGCTTTCCTTGACCATCATTGCAATCGGCAAGGACTTCTTGGCAATCAGCGCGGCAACCTTCAGCGCTTCATCCAGCAGCTCATCCACCGGTACGACGCGCGCAACAATGCCGCAGCGTTCCGCTTCCACCGCGTCGATCAGGCGGCCGCTGAGGCACATTTCCATGGCTTTGGCCTTGCCCACGGCGCGAGTCAGGCGCTGGGTGCCGCCCATGCCCGGCAACACGCCGAGGTTGATTTCCGGCTGGCCGAATTTGGCGTTGTCGCCAGCCAAAATAAAGTCGCACATCAGCGCCAGCTCACAGCCACCGCCCAGGGCAAAACCGG
Source organism: Pseudomonas sp. 05N432 (assembly GCF_056396945.1). NCBI lineage: Bacteria > Pseudomonadati > Pseudomonadota > Gammaproteobacteria > Pseudomonadales > Pseudomonadaceae > Pseudomonas > Pseudomonas sp. 05N432. The sequence continues at coordinate 77,539 of NZ_JBFTMM010000008.1, forward strand.
CGACCGCCGCGATGATCGGCTTGCGTCGATTGGCCACCCGGTCACTGTCGCTGAACAGATCGTCGAGGTAGATCTGCGGGTAGGTCAACTCGGCCATTTCCTTGATGTCGGCACCGGCGGCAAAGGCTTTTTTCGAGCCGGTCAGCACGATGCAGCCGATTTCCGGATTGGCTTCCAGACCGTCCAGCGCGTGGTTAAGCTCGCTGACAATCTGCGCATTCAAGGCATTCAGGGCTTGCGGGCGGTTGAGGGTGATCAGACCCACACGACCCTGGACTTCCAACAAAATCGTTTCGTAGCTCATGCAACGTTCCTTCTCAAAGATTGCGCGAAATGACCATGCGCTGAATATCACTGGTGCCTTCATAGATCTGACAAACCCGCACGTCGCGGTAGATCCGCTCCAGCGGGAAGTCGTTCAGGTAACCGTAACCACCGAGGGTTTGCAAGGCCATCGAGCAGACCTTTTCGGCCATTTCCGAGGCGAACAGCTTGGCCATCGAGGCTTCCACCAGCGCCGGTTTGCCGCTGTCACGCAGGGCCGCGGCGTAATGCACCATCTGCCGGGCGACGGCGATTTGCGTGGCCATGTCAGCCAAACGGAAGGCTACCGCCTGATGCTCGATGATCGGCTTGCCGAAACTCTCGCGCTCGCGGGCGTAATCGCGGGCGGCTTCGAACGCGGCGCGGGCCATGCCGACCGACTGCGAAGCAATCCCGACGCGCCCGCCTTCAAGGTTGGCCAGGGCGATTTTGTAGCCTTCGCCCTCCTCACCCAGACGATTGGCCACCGGCACCTTCACGTCCTCAAAGAGGATTTGGCAGGTGTCCGAGGCGTGCTGGCCGAGCTTGTCTTCAACCCGCGCAACCTTGTAGCCCGGCGAATCGGTCGGCACGATAAAGGCGCTGATCCCGCGTTTGCCGGCGCTCGGGTTGGTGACTGCGAAGACGATCACCACCCCGGCGTTTTGCCCCGAGGTAATGAACTGCTTGCAGCCGTTGAGCACGTAGTGATCGCCGTTCAGGCGGGCACGGGTTTTCAGGCTGCTGGCATCGGAACCGGCCTGCGGCTCGGTCAGCGCGAACGCCCCGAGCATGGCGCCACTGGCCAACGGTTTGAGGAAGCGTTCTTTCTGATCGTCGTTGCCGAACTTGAGGATCGGCACGCAACCCACCGAGTTGTGCACACTCATGATGGTCGAACAGGCGCCATCGCCAGCGGCGATTTCTTCCAGGGCCATGGCGTACGCCAGGTAACCGGTGTCGCAACCGCCCCACTGCTCCGGCACCAACATGCCGAAGAAGCCCAGTTCGGCCATCTCGCCGATGGCTTCCTTGGGAAAGCGGTGCTCGCGATCCCACTCGGCGGCGAACGGCTTGAGCCGTTCCTGGGCAAATTGCCGGGCCGCGTCGCTGATCTGTAGTTGTTCGTCAGTCGGTAGCATGTTGATTCCTTAGTACAGGCATTCAACGGCCATGGCCGTGGCTTCACCGCCGCCGATGCAGATCGCTGCGACGCCGCGTTTCAGGCCTTTCTGGCGCAAGGCCGAGAGCAAGGTCACGAGGATCCGCGCACCCGAAGCGCCGATCGGGTGACCCAGCGCACAGGCGCCACCGTGGACATTGACCTTGCTGTGGGGGATTTCCAGCTTGGTCATGGTCACCAGGCTGACCACCGCGAAGGCTTCGTTGACTTCGAACAGCTCGACTTCATCCAGCGACCAGCCGGTTTTCTTCAGCAACTTTTTGATCGCGCCCACCGGTGCCACCGGGAACAACCCCGGCGTATCAGCGAAGGCTGCGTGACCGTGGATCACTGCCAGCGGTTTCAGGCCACGCTTTTCGGCTTCTGAACGACGCATCAACAGCAACGCTGCCGCGCCGTCGGAAATCGAACTGGAGTTGGCCGCTGTCACCGTACCGCCTTCGCGGAATGCCGGTTTCAGGCTGGCGATCTTGTCCAGCTTGGCTTTCGGTGGTTGTTCGTCATCGGTGATGAGCTTCTGCTCTTTGCCGACCATGACCTTCAACGGGACGATTTCGGCGTTGAAGCTGCCGTCCTTGATTGCCTGTTGTGCGCGGGTGGTCGAAGCGATTGCGAACTCATCTTGCGCTTCACGCGTGAAGCCATTGGCCTCGGCGCAGTCCTCGGCAAAGGTGCCCATCAGGCGGCCCTTGTCGTAGGCGTCTTCAAGACCGTCGAGGAACATGTGGTCCAGCACTTTGCCGTGGCCCATGCGGTAACCGCTGCGAGCGCGGTCCAGCAGGTAAGGCGCGTTGGACATGCTTTCCATCCCGCCAGCAACCACCACGTCGGCACTGCCGGCCAGCAGCATATCGTGGGCCAGGATGGCGGCTTCCATGCCCGAACCGCACATTTTGTTCAGAGTGGTGCAACGGGTCGATTTGTCCAGCCCGGCGCCCAGTGCAGCCTGGCGGGCCGGGGCCTGGCCGAGGCCAGCGGACAGCACGCAACCGAACAGCACTTCTTCTACCGCGTCGGCGGCCACACCGGCACGCTCAACGGCGGCGCGGATCGCAGCAGCGCCCAGTTGTGGCGCGCTGAGGCTTTTCAGTTCACCTTGAAAACCACCCATCGGGGTGCGGACGGCGCTGACGATAACGATTGGATCGTGGGACATTGTCATGACAAATACTCCTTATTTGGCGGCCATACGCAAGGCACCGTCGAGACGGATCACCTCGCCGTTGAGCATGCTGTTTTCTATGATATGCCTGACCAGCGCGGCGTACTCAACCGGTTTGCCAAGGCGTGGCGGGAACGGCACGCCAGCGGCCAGCGAGTCGCGAACCTCCTGGGTCATGCCGGCCATCATCGGCGTTTCGAAGATGCCTGGGGCGATGGTCATCACCCGGATGCCGTAGCGCGCCAGTTCACGGGCGGCAGGCAAGGTCAGGCTGGCAATCGCGCCTTTGGAGGCAGCGTAGGCGGCCTGGCCGATCTGGCCGTCGAAGGCCGCCACCGAAGCGGTGTTGATGATCACCCCGCGCTCGCCGTCTTCATTGGCTTCTGTTTCGGCAATCGCCGCAGCCGCCAGGCGCAGCATGTTGAAACTGCCGATCAGGTTGACGTTGATCACCTGGCTGAAACTGGCCAACGCGTGCGGACCGTTCTTGCCGAGGATTTTCTCGCCACGGACCACGCCGGCACAGTTGACCAGCCCGTGCAGGCCACCAAAGGCTGCGACCGCTGCCTGCACCGCGGCTTCTGCCGCCGCTTCCTGGCTGATGTCCGCGACGACGCAATGCGCGCCGAGCCGTTTTGCCTGGGCCGCGACGGCTTCGGCATTCAGGTCCACCAGCATGACTTTGGCACCGGCACCCACCAGCATTTCAGCCGTGGCCGCGCCCAGGCCCGACGCACCGCCTGTGACGAGAAAAACCTTGTTTTCGATCTGCATCATTGTTTCCTTGGATTCAAGCTGAAACGTTCTTCGCCGTGGCCTCTTGAGCCTTGGCGATTTCCTGGTTGCGCAAGATAAAGCGCTGCAATTTGCCGCTTGGGGTTTTCGGCAATTCGCTGACAAATTCGATTTCACGCGGGTATGAGTGCGCCGCCAGACGCTTGCGCACGTGTTGACGCAGTTCCTCGACAAGCTCAGGGGACGCACGGTATTGCGCGCTGAGCACCACGAAGGCTTTCACCAGTTCGGTGCGTTCCGGATCCGGCTTGCCGATCACCGCTGCTTCAACCACGGCGGGGTGTTCGATCAACGCACTCTCCACGTCGAACGGGCCGACCCGGTAGCCGGAGGTAGTGATCACGTCGTCACTGCGGCCGACGAAGCTGATGCTGCCGTCCGGGTTGAGCTCGACGGTATCGCCACTCAGGTAATAGTTACCGACGAAAGCCTTGGTCGGCGCACCTTCGTAACCGGCAAACCAGCACATCGGCGATTGCGTGCGGTCGATGGCGAGGATTCCCGGCTGACCGACCGACAGTTCGTTGCAGGCCTCATCCAGCACCACGATCCGGTGGCCAGGCGAGGCAAACCCTGCCGCACCGACATGCACCGGATGTTCAAGGCCATGGTGGTTGCACAGCACCATGCCGAGTTCGGTCTGGCCGTAATGGTCGTGGATGACCACGCCGAGGTTGTCGGCGAACCAGCGGATCACTTCCGGGTTCAACGGTTCGCCGGCGCTGCTGACAATCCGCAGTTTGCCTTTGATCGAACGGGCGAACTCCTCCCCACCGGCGATCAGCAAGCGGTACGCAGTCGGTGAACCGGTGAGATTGGTGATGCCGTATTTGTTGATCACCCGGCAGGTGCTTTCGAGGGTGAACGGGCCATCGTAAAAGGTGATCGGATGGCCCATGGACAACGGTCCGGTCACGCCGAAGTAAATGCCATAGGCCCAACCCGGATCGGCGACATTCCAGAACGCATCTTCAGGACGCAGGTCCACCGCGTCGCGGGTGTAGCTCTGGAACGCAACGATGGCCTTGAGCGGTACCGACAGGGCTTTCGACGGGCCGGTGGTGCCCGAGGTGAACATCAGCAGGAACGGGTCTTCGCCGTCCAGCAGCACGGGTTCGCATTGAGCGGAATAGTTGGGCAGTTCGGCCCAGAAGCTGAAATCGCCACGCACGATGCCCTGGCCTTTCGGGCCGCCGACAGTGACGATGGTCGGGCAGTCGGCAACGTCATTGAGCTTTGGACGATTGACCGCGTCGGTCACCACCACGGCGGCGCCGGAACTGTTGAGACGGTGTTCGATGGCTTTCGGGCCGAAGGCGGTAAACAGCGGCTGATAGACCGCGCCGATGCGCCAGGTGGCGAACACCACAATCAGCAATTCAACGTTGCGTGGCAACAGGCCGGCGACCTTGTCGCCCTTCTTCACGCCTTGAGCCAGCAGGAAATTGGCAAAGCGCGCAGCTTTGTCCTGCAGCTCGCTGAAAGTGTACGTGGCGCTGGCACCGTCGCGCCCCTCCCAGAACAAGGCAATGCGCCCGGGTATCGCATGACGGTCGCAACATTCAATGCAGGCGTTGAGTGCGGTCAACGAGCCGCTGAGCGCAGCATCGACGGTGTGCTGATAGTTGAACTGTGAAGTCGCAGACAGGTAATCGCGCATTGCCAGAGTCCCTCTGTATTTTTATTAGGTTGGGGGGAACCGTAAAAATCCAGGAAATACTCGCTCCGCGGGCGGCGCGGGACAATGGTCAAAGCTTTCAAGTTGCGTGACTGGTTTGGCCAAGATTCAACAGATGTAGTGTCTGGATGGACGTCATCGCGAGCAGGCTCGCTCCCACATTTGGAATGCGTTTCCCTGTGGGAGCGAGCCTGCTCGCGATGAGGTCAGACGCATCAACGCTGAATCAATGGGCTTCGTTGAGAATCAAACTGCGGTAATGCCCCGGATTGGACCCCGACCACTTGCGGAACGCCTTGTAGAACGAACTGGCATCGGCAAACCCCAGCCGCGTGGCGATCTCGGCGAAGCTGATCGAAGGCTCGGCCAGCCAGACAATCGCCAGCTCCTTGCGCACGCTGTCCTTCAAGCCTTGATAGGTTTGCCCTTCTTCTGCCAAGCGTCGACGCAGTGTCGAAGCGGACATGCACAGGCGCTGCGCCAGGCTGTCGGTTTCCGGCCACTGTTCGGCGGGCAGTTGCCGCAAATCATGTTTGATCCGGCTGGCGAGGCTTTGCGGGTCGCGATACTTGACCAGGATATTGGCCGGCGCATGGGCCAGAAAGCGCTTGAGCTCGTCCCTACTGCGCTTGATCGGCAGGTCCAGGCAATCAGCCGAGAAAATCATCCGGGTGCGCGGTCGGTCGAAGCGCAGGTTCTCGGAGAACATCACCTTGTAGTCATCGCAGAAGTCCGGTTCCGCGCAGCGCAGTTCGATGGCCAGAATCGGTATCCGCCGCCCCGCCAGCCAGCAGGCTACGCCGTGGACGATCATCCAGTAGGTGAAATAAGTGAAGGCGCGACGCGGTTCCTGGTCGTCTTCGAGCAGGACGATTTCCGCCAGGCTTTGCTGATGAACCAGCTGCGCCGGCATGCGCTCCAGCATCAACGACAGAAACCCCAGCCCGGCGGTCAACCCGGCTGCCAACGTCGGCTGGGCCATGGCGCAACGACAGAGAAATTCCAGGCTGCCGGATTTCAACCGGCGCGGGTCCATGCCAAAGAACTCATCGTCCATGCGCCGCGCCAACAGTCGCCACAGCCGTGCGTAGGCCGTGGCCGGAACACGCGCATCAGCCACGCTGAGCAAGCGCGGTTCAATCCCGACCTTGAGCAAGACTTCAATGCTGACCGCGCTCGACTCGCAGCTTTGCAGCAGTGCTTCGCGCACCAGATGAATGGATATGGTGTCTTTTTCCGACATCGAACGTGGTGAACCCTGTTTTTGTTGGTCGGCCATCTTAGCGCAGGCATCGATCTTTTGACTCGTTCAGCTGCCGTTCAGGCTAATGACAATCATCTCTATTTAGTAATGAGTATCATTATGTTACAAATTAGCCTCCACTCTATAGATGATGCGGTGCTGAATGCTGGTTCCTTTCCTGATCATGCTGCGCGAAGGCGTTGAAGCGGCGTTAATCGTCGGCATCATTGCCAGCTATCTCAAGCAAACCGGACGCGGCCAATGGATGCCCGCCATGTGGATCGGGGTTTTCCTCGCCGTCGCGCTGGCCCTGCTGGTGGGCGGTGGCCTGGAACTGGTCAGCGCTGAATTCCCGCAAAAACAACAGGAACTCTTCGAGGGCGTCATCGGCCTGATCGCCGTCGCGGTTTTGAGCTCCATGGTGTTCTGGATGCGCAAGGTCGCGCGCTCGATCAAGCATTCGCTGCACGTTTCCCTCGACCATGCGCTGGCCGGCTCCAGACACCAGGTCACCGCGCTGATCGCCATGGTGTTTTTCGCGGTTGCCCGCGAAGGCCTGGAAACCGTGTTCTTCCTGCTCGCGGTATTCCAGCAAAGCGAAGGCCCCGGGGCGCCGATCGGTGCCCTGCTCGGCCTACTGCTGTCGATGGTCATCGGTTTCCTTATCTACAGCGGCAGCATGCGCCTGAACCTGTCGGCGTTCTTCCGCTGGACCGGGCTGTTCATCCTGGTGGTGGCGGCCGGCATTCTCGCAAGCTCGGTGCGCGCACTGCATGAAGCCGGGCTGTGGAATCACCTGCAAACCGTGCTCTTCGATTTCAGCGCAACCCTGCCGATGGATGGCCCGTTGGGTTCGGTGCTGGCCGGCATGTTCGGTTATCAGGATGCCCCGACCGTCAGCACCCTCGGCGTCTACCTGATTTATCTGCTGGTCGCGCTGGTGATGTTCTTCCTCCCGACTGGCGCGCCGTCTAAACCGGCCGCCACGCCACCCTCTTCCGTCTCCAGCCATTAAGGGCATTCATGTCAAACCAGGCCCCTCTTCAGACCTCGCCTCCCCGCGCCCTGCGCTGGGCGGTGGCCGGCTCGGTGATCGTGATGATCGCCGCCGGCGGGTTGTTCTACTACGCATCGCAAATGGCCGCGGCCAAGCGTCAGACAAATCATGACGAGATCACCGTCACGATCAATCCGCACAGCTGCGAGCCGAATGCGCTGACCGTTGCGGCGGGCCGCAGCAGTTTTCGCATCGTCAACCACTCGGATCGCGCCGTTGAATGGGAGATCCTCGATGGCGTGCTGGTGCTTGAGGAACGCGAAAACATCGCCCCCGGCCTGAGCCAGGTGATCACCGCCAACCTGCTGCCGGGTGATTATGCGATTACCTGCGGCTTGCTCAGCAATCCGCGCGGCACGCTGCACGTCACGCCCACTGCCGCGTCGGATGCTGCGGCGCAGGCACGTCCGTCGATGGTCGCGTTTATCGGCCCGTTGTCGGAGTTTCGGGTTTACCTGAGCAGTCAGGGCACCGCACTGATCAACGCTGTCAGCGCGTTGCAACAGGCAATCGACGCCGGTGACCTGAGTCAGGCCCAGGCACTCTATGTGCCGGCCCGCGTTGCTTATCAACGTATCGCCCCGGCGGCTCAACGCCTGGCCGAACTGGACAAGGTCATCAACGCTCGCGCCGATTACTTTGAAAAGCGTGAGCAGGATCCGGACTTCATTGGCTTCCACCGCCTCGAGTACGCGCTGTTCCAGCAACGAAACATCGACGGTCTGGCGCCGGTTGCCCAGCGTCTGGTCGCCGATGTGACTGAACTCAAACAGCAACTGCTGGCCCAGTCGCTGCCGCCCGAGCAACTGGTGAGCATCGTTGCCCGCAATCTCCGCAACATGGCCGATGTACGCGCCAGCAGCGGTGAGGAAGAACGTTACAGCCACATCGACCTTAATGGTTTCGCCGCCAACCTGGACGTGACCCGCAAAGTGATCGATCTGCTGCGTCCGTTACTGGCCAAGCCTGACGCCGCGTTGCTGAGCCGATTGGACACGGCCACCCACGCTCTCGATGCCGAACTCAATGGCTTGCGAGTCAAAGACGGCTATAGCAGTTACGACAGCGTCGGCGCCGATCAGCGCACACGAATCGCCGACAAGGCCAAGGTTCTGGCCGATGCACTCGATGGAATCGATCCCTCCCTTGGCCTCTCCGGCCTATAAGCAGAAGACCCTATTCAGATGAACGATTTAAATCAGATCAATGCCCAGCGTCGCCGCGTACTGTTGGGCATGAGCGCCGCCGGTGTCGCGTTGGCGGGCAGCACGTTGAGCTGCCCGGCCATGGCCGCCAGCCCGGCACAAGTCACAGAAGCACCGAACAGCGACAAAACCCAGGATCGCCATGACTTCCACGGCCAGCACCAGACCGGCATCGTCACGCCGCGCCCGGCGTGCGGCATGCTGGTGTCGTTCGATGTATTGGCCACCGACCGCGAAGACCTCGAGCGGCTGTTTCGCACGTTGAACCAGCGCATTGCATTCCTGATGACTGGTGGCCCGGTGGCTCAGGTCGACCCGAAGTTCCCACCCGTGGACTCGGGAATTCTTGGCCCGGTGGTGACACCCGACAACCTGACCATCACCGTCTCGGTGGGTGAATCGCTGTTCGACGAACGTTTCGGCCTGGCCAGCGCCAAGCCCAAGCGATTGATCCGCATGGTCGGCTTCCCCAACGATGCACTGCAACCCGAGCTCTGCCACGGCGACCTGAGCCTGCAGTTCTGCGCCAACACCGCCGACACCAATATTCACGCCTTGCGCGACATCGTGAAGAACCTGCCGGACCTGCTGCTGGTGCGCTGGAAACAGGAAGGCAGCGTACCGCCGCAAGCGCCGGCCAAGCCTGGAACACCTGCGCAGAGTGCGCGTAATTTCCTCGGTTTTCGTGACGGTTCGGCCAACCCGGATTCCAACGACAAGAAAGCCATGGAGCAGATTGTCTGGGTGCAACCGGGCAGCGATGAGCCGGCCTGGGCGGCCAATGGCAGCTATCAGGCGGTGCGGATTATCCGCAACCTCGTCGAGCGTTGGGATCGCACGCCACTGCAAGAACAGGAAAGCATTCTCGGTCGGGTCAAAAGTACCGGCGCGCCCATTGGCGGCAGCCATGAAAGCCAGGTCCCGGACTACGCCAAAGACCCCCACGGCAAGCTGACCAAAATGGACGCGCATATCCGTCTGGCCAACCCGCGCACTGCCGCGACCCAGGCCAACCTGATCCTGCGTCGGCCGTTCAATTATTCCAACGGCGTGAGCAAAAACGGCCAGCTGGAAATGGGCTTGCTGTTCATCTGCTACCAGGCCGATCTGCACAACGGGTTCATCACTGTGCAAACCCGACTCAACGGTGAACCTCTGGAGGAATACCTCAAGCCCATCGGCGGCGGCTATTTCTTCACCTTGCCGGGCGTAACCGGCGACAAGGATTTCATCGGTCGCTCATTGCTCGATGCTACTCAACCGAAAACCACGGCTTAACCCCCTAAACACAACAAACTCACGGAAAAGTCCCATGAAAAAGTCGCCTCTCGCCTTGCTGGTTGCCCTTGGCTTGCTCCACGCTCCACTGTCGGCTTTCGCCGCCACAGCGCCGCTGGATCTGGTGGGGCCGATCTCGGATTACAAAATCTACGTCACTGAGCAGCTCGACGGGTTTGCCAGCCACACCCAGCAGTTCACCGACGCGGTGAAAAAAGGTGACCTGGCCGCCGCTCAAAAACTCTATGCGCCCACCCGTGTTTACTACGAGTCGATCGAGCCGATTGCCGAACTGTTCAGTGACCTCGATGCGTCCATCGACTCGCGCGTCAACGACCACGAAAAAGGCGTCAAGGCTGAAGACTTCACCGGTTTCCACCGCATCGAATACAGCCTGTTCTCCGAGAAAACCACCGAGGGCCTTGGTGACCTGGCCGATGGTTTGAACAAAGACGTGAAGGACCTGCAAGCCCGCGTTGCCGGCCTGACCTTCCCACCGGAAAAAGTCGTGGGCGGCGCCGCTACATTGCTCGAAGAAGTCGCTGCCACCAAGATCTCCGGCGAAGAAGACCGCTACAGCCACACCGACCTGTATGACTTCCAGGGCAACATCGACGGCGCGAAGAAAATCGTCGACCTGTTCCGTCCGCAACTCGAGAAACAGGACAAGGCCTTCGTCGCCAAAGTCGACAAGAACTTCGCCAGCGTGAACACGATTCTGGCCAAGTACAAAACCGCTGGCGGCGGTTTCGAGACCTACGACAAGGTCAAGGAAAACGACCGCAAGGCGCTGGTCGGCCCGGTCAATACCCTGGCGGAAGACTTGTCGACCCTGCGTGGGAAGTTGGGTCTGAACTAAGCGTTGTCTGAACTGACGCCTTCGCGAGCAGGCTCGCTCCCACATGGGTTCTATGTCGATCACAACAGTGTGGTCAGACACAGATCCAGTGTGGGAGCGAGCCTGCTCGCGATGGCGGTATGAAAGGAACCCTTCCTCTGAAAACAACCGTTAGCCTGCTTCCTTTTATTTCAGGCCCGCGCCATGATGCAGCTCTCTAACCGCCCGCCCGCGAACGAGCCCTCATGTCTGCGCAACAAACGCCTCCCGCCAGTTCCACGGCGATCACCCTGCAGATCGTCTCCATCGTTTTTTATACCTTTGTCGCGTTTCTCTGCATCGGTCTGCCGATTGCGGTGTTACCGGGCTATGTCCATGAACAGCTGGGTTTCAGCGCTGTCATTGCCGGGCTGACCATCGGCTCGCAGTACCTGGCCACCCTGCTCAGCCGGCCCATGGCGGGCCGTATGTCTGACAACATCGGCACCAAACGGGCGATTGTCTACGGGTTACTGGGGATCATGCTCAGTGGCGTGCTGACGTTGCTGTCGACCTTGTTGCAGAGCCTGCCGTTGCTGAGCCTGATGATTCTGATCGGCGGCCGATTGTTGTTGGGGATCGCCCAAGGCTTGATCGGCGTCGGCACCATCAGTTGGTGCATGGGCCAGGTCGGTGCCGAACACACCGCCCGCTCGATTTCCTGGAACGGTATTGCCTCCTATGGCGCAATTGCCATTGGTGCGCCTTTGGGTGTGGTGATGGTCGGTCAGTTGGGGTTCGTCAGCCTTGGGATTGCGCTCTCGGTGCTGGCGCTGGCGGCGTTGCTGCTGATTCGCAACAAACCCTCGTGCCGGTCATTCGCGGTGAGCGGTTGCCGTTCTGGGCGGTGTTCGGGCGCGTCGCCCCCTTTGGCGCCAGCCTGAGTCTGGCTTCGATTGGCTACGGCACGCTCACCACCTTTATTACCCTGTTCTATATCAGTCGCGGCTGGACCGGTGCAGCCTGGTGCCTGACGGTCTTTGGCATCTGTTTCATCCTCTCGCGCCTGCTGTTTATCTCCAGCATCAACCGCTTTGGCGGATTCAACTCGGCCATCGCCTGCATGAGCATTGAAACCCTGGGGCTGGGCCTGCTCTGGTTGGCGCCTTCGACGGCAGTGGCGTTGATTGGCGCCGGGCTCACCGGGTTCGGTTTGTCGCTGGTCTACCCGGCATTGGGTGTCGAGGCCATCAAGCAAGTTCCAAACAGCAGTCGTGGCGCCGGCTTGAGTGCCTATGCGGTGTTTTTCGATCTGGCACTGGCAATTGCCGGGCCGTTGATGGGCGCGGTGGTGCTGAACCTGGGGTACTCGTGGATTTTTTTCTGCGCGGCGCTGTTGTCGATCACCGGACTCGGGCTGACCCTGCTGCTGAAACGTCGCTCAGCGCTCAGCCCGTCTTAAGGCCCCGACGCCTACGGCGACGTCTGGTCAGCCGTCTGCATCCCCGCCCCGCTCGGCTTGCTCAGGGTTTGGGCAAAGAAGCGCCCCGCCTCGGAGATCAGGTTGCGGTGAATGTCCGCGCGGTCAACGCCGTCAGCATCGGTGCACAAGGCCGGCATCGCCGCGAGTTGCTCCTGGGTACACGGTGCCATGAACACGAAATGCCCGGCCCCGGCCAGCAGTTTGAAATCCGGAGCAACGGGTAGCTTGCGCGCCAGCGCCGCAGCGTTTTTATCGAGGGCGACCAGTTTGTCGCCATCGCCGCTATAGAGCAGCACCGGCACATGCACACCGGCCAAGGTATGACGGCCGAACTTCAGGCTCAATGGCGCCATGAGTAACAGCGCGTGAACCCGTGGGTCAGCGACGGGTTGCAAGTCATCGCGGTCGACAATCAGTTCACCGTTGGTGCTACAGGCGTCTCCGTCGTCAGGGCGTTCTTTACAGTAAAGGCGTAAACGATTCAGGTCCGGCGTGGCGCCCGAAAGAATCAACGCCGTTTCGCCACCGGCCGAATAACCGATCACCCCGACCTCGTCAGGATTGACGAACGGCGACAGCATGGGGTCGGCCAGGGTGGCGGTGATGGCTTCGGAAATCTGGATCGGCCGGCCATAAAGGTTGCTAAGCGTACCGAGTCGGCTGTGGTCCTTGGAGTTGTCGCCGGGATGAATCACCGCCACCACCACAAAGCCTTTGCGTGCCAGCGATGTGGCAAGGTCATGCAACGCCAGTGGGGTGCCGATGTTGCCGTGGGAGAGCATCAACATCGGAAAGCGCCCAATCGCGACCCTTGCGTCTTCGGTCGCCTGGATTTGATAACCCTCGAGCTTGCTTGAATGCTCGATGCCGGTCGACGGGTAAAAGGCGATGGCCCGCATGGGCTGTAAATCCAGCGGATCGAGAAACGTCAGCTCATGGTAGCCAACGCTCCAATGCAGGTGCGGCGCAGGCGCGGCTTGCACTGAATTCAGGCTGCTGAGCAGGCAAATCAGTAACATTGCACAAAGACGCATCATGGGATGCTCCACCTTGTTACCTGATTGGAATACCCGTTTTCCGCCAATCCCTTGGACTTAGAGCCTTGTGTCGGTGTTTGCCACTTTTTTCAAGGTCTACGCAGAACGGGGCCGATAACCCGAGACTGCATAACCTGGGCCAACACCTGAAACGACAGCGCTTTTGAAACAGAGACAAAAAGACTCCGTACCTGATCGTTTTACGACGATCAGGATACAGAGTCTAGTGGGTATTGCCTGAGCTTTTTAACTCTTTACGCAAGCCTTACGCGGCTGCGAACAATTGCTCGCTGATGTGCGCCTGAGCGTCGCTCATGGCTTTGTTGCGAACGTCGTCACCGTAAGCCAGGCCATGGGCGCGGACGAACTCGATATCGGTGATGCCCATGAAGCCCAGCATGACTTTCAAGTACTCTTCATGACCTACGCCAGTCGCCTGACCCAGGTGCATACCGCCAGAAGTCGACACCACGACGACTTTCTTGTTGCCGCACAGGCCTTCAGGGCCGGCTTCGGTGTAGCGGAAAGTCTGGCCGGCAACGGCAATGCGGTCGATCCAGGCCTTGAGTTGGGTCGGAATGGTGAAGTTGTACATCGGTGCGGCGATCACGACGGCATCGGCAGCGAGGAATTCGGCCAGGGTCGAAGCGCTCAGGTCGGCTTCGTGCTGTTGTGCGGCGTTACGCAACTCGGCGGTGGTCCCGGCAGCGACCAGCGTCGCGGCAGAGAAATGGCTGATGGCATCGCTGGCCAGGTCGCGGTAGGTCACCACGGCAGCAGGCTCGGCGGTTTTCCAGGCCTGGACGACACTGTGGCTCAGCTGACGGGAAGCAGAGTTGTCGCCAAGGATGCTCGAATCAATGTGCAAGAGTTTCATGTGGGATCTCCAAGTGAGGATCGCCACCGGGCGATCTGATGGAGACAATCCTACAGACGAAACCAATAGCTGATTAGCCAGCAACAATGCGATAGTTCGTCCCACTGATAGGACAATCGAGTAGCACCATGCAAGACCTCAATGATCTTTACTATTTCGCCAAAGTGGTCGAAGCCGGCGGTTTCGCCGCTGCCGGGCGCGTGTTGGGCATCCCCAAGTCGCGGTTGTCGCGGCGTATCGCCGAACTTGAAGAGCGTCTGGGTGCCCGCCTTCTCCAGCGCACCACCCGCCAGCTCAAGCTGACCGCTGTCGGCGAGCGCTATTTGCGCCATTGTCAGGCAATGCTGCTGGAGGCCGAAATGGCCGACGAGGCCGTCGCCAGCATGTCCAGCGAACCCCGAGGGCGGTTGCGGGTCTCCTGCCCCGTTGGGCTGGCTCATGAATTTTTGCCATCGGTCATCAGCTCGTTTCTGGAACGTTTCCCTCAAGTGCAATTGGAGATGCAATTGCTCAACCGCCGGGTCGACCTGGTGACCGAAGGCATCGATGTCGCCTTGAGAGTGCGAGAACTGGGTGATGAAGACCCGCTGCTGGTCACCCGACGTTTGCGCCAGGCGCAAATGGTGATGATCGCCAGCCCGGCCTTTATACGCGAGCATCCCATCAACAGCCCGGAAGACCTGAAGCAGGTTCCAGTACTCGGTGCTCTGGAAGCTGATCGCATGGTGCACGTACGCATGCTCGACGCTCACGGCAAGAGCTATGACCTGTCGCTGGAAGCGCGACTGGGGATCGATGATTTTATCGTACGCAAGGCCTGCGTGCTTGCAGGTCTTGGTTTCACCCTGCTGCCAATGATGTACTGCGAAGAAGAACTGGAAAACGGCTCGCTGGTGCAACTCCTACCCGAGTGGTCGCTGCCTGGCGGTTGGCTGCTGGCGGTTTACCCTCATCGGCGCGGTTTGCTGCCGGCGGTGCGCGCCTGGATCGACCATTTGACCGAATCATTCAAAGCCTGCGGGGATCGATTGTTATGAAGGTTAAGCCAATGACTGAAGAAGACGTGGCGCGTTTCTGCCTGGCACTGCCCGGCGCGCAAGAGGATTACAAATGGGGTGGCGTGCGGGTGTTTTCAGTGGCTGGAAACAAGATGTTTGCCCTGCAAAACCTGCGGGGTGAATCATTGGCGTTCAAGGTCGATAAAGAGCTGTTTCTGGGGCACGTCGATCGCCCGGGCATCGGGCCTGCGCCCTATCTGGCAAGGGCGCAGTGGATCATCATGCAAACGCCCTACCCACTTGGCGCCGAGGAGCTGCAAGGCTTGCTGCAACGTTCTCACCAACTGGTGGTGAGCAAGTTGCCCAAGCGCGTGCAGGTCGGGTTGCTGCTTTAAAACAGCCTGAAGAGGCCGGCGTCGAGAAACAACTGATCGATCCAGAACACCTCATGCAGCAGCACGATGATCCAGAACACCAGTTGATAGGACACTTTGCGGGTCTTGTGCCGAAACACTTGCTGGGCAAGCAAGGCGCCCGGCCAGCCACCGGCCAGTTCGATTGCGTGCAACACGTTTTCCGGTGTACGCCAGCTGTCTGCCCGGGCCTTGCGCTTGTCGTGCCAGTACAGGAGGAACGCCAGCAGGCTGACAATCCCATAGGCCGCGAGCGGAATCAGCGAAATCCCGCGCCACCACATAAGCATCGAGCCAATTGCCGGCAAGGCGCACAGCACCAGGAACACCAGGCCTTTGAGACGCGGGTTTTGAATCCCGCGCCCATTGCGTGGCTCAATCATGATGTAGCCGCCGCCCAGTCGACCCAACCGAACTGCCAGGTCGCCAGGATCAACAAGCCGAACACGATCCGGTACCAGGCAAACGCAGCATAGCTGTGGCTGGCGATGAACCTGAGCAAGCCCTTGACCGCAATCATCGCGAAAATAAACGCAGTGACGAAGCCGATGGCGAACACCGGGAGGTCAGCGGCCTGAAACAGGTCGCGATACTTGTAGCCGGAGTACACCGCGGCGCCGACCATGGTCGGCATGGCCAGGAAGAACGAAAACTCGGTGGCGGTCTTACGCGACAGGCCAAACAACAAGCCGCCGATGATCGTCGAACCGGAGCGCGAAGTGCCGGGAATCATTGCCAGGCACTGGGCAAAACCGACCTTCAGGGCATCTTTCCAGGTGATCTCGTCGACAGTTTCGGCGTGCACGGTGTGCTCGCGACGCTCAGCCCACAACATGATGACCCCGCCCACCACCAGCGCCGTCGCCACGGTGATCGGGTTGAACAGGTATTTGTGGATCATATTGGCGAAGATCACACCCAGCACCACGGCCGGCATGAAAGCGATCAACAGGTTAACGGTAAACCGTTGGGCGTTGCGCTGCGTTGGCAACCCGGTTACCACGTCGAGAATCTTGCGGCGAAACTCCCAGACCACGGCCAGGATCGCGCCGAGCTGGATGATGATGTTGAATGCCTTCTCGCGCTCGCCACCGAAGTTAAGCAAATCCGCGACGATAATCTGGTGCCCGGTACTGGAAATGGGCAAAAACTCTGTCAGTCCCTCTACAACGCCAAGAATCAAAGCCTGAACGGCGGTCCAAAAATCCATCAATCCCCCAATGAAACGATGCCTCCAAGGCATGCCTCGTTAATCAAATTCAAGCGTCCACTGCGATCAGCGTCACCGAATGACACTACGCACGATACCCACGCGAAGCCGTAAAACCCCGTGAAAAATCAGCGCAACTTCAGGTTTTTGCTGACGCGGCCGAAATCCTATCAGACATGCCTGAATTACGCTGCGCCGTAATTGGACTTGAGTAGGGTTGGCTCAACAGCAAAAGCGTGCCTGAATGCTGGCGGTCGTTTATGACAAGAACAAGAAAAAACCAGGAGTAATACGGTTATGAATAGCTTGCGCAGTGTGTCGATCAGCCGTCGTTTGTGGCTCATCCTGATTGTGGCTGTGCTGATGCTGTTGACCTTGGGTGTGCTGATGCTCAAGCAGATCCACGATGACCTTTATCAGGCCAAGGCCCAGAAAACCCAACATGTGGTGCAGACGGCCAGCGGTATTCTGGCTTACTACCACGACCTGGAAACTGCCGGCACCCTGACCCGCGAAGCGGCGCAGAAACAGGCATTGAGCGTGGTGCGCGGATTGCGCTACGACCAGAACGACTACTTCTGGATCAACGACCTGACGCCCGTGATGGTCATGCACCCGACCAATCCGAAACTCGAAGGCCAGAACCTTTCCACGATCAAGGATCCAGACGGCTTCGCGTTGTTCAACGAGATGGTGGTCATCGCCAAGGCCAAAGGCGCCGGCATGGTCGACTATCGCTGGCCGAAACCCGGTGCCAGCACGCCCGTCCAGAAAACCTCCTATGTGAAACTCTTCGAACCCTGGGGCTGGGTCATTGGTTCGGGTGTGTACATCGATGACATGCAGGCCGAGTTCTACGCACAGGTGTGGCAAACATCGTTTGTCGGGCTCGCAATTGCCGTGCTGATGGCGCTGCTGGTGATCCTGATTGCGCGCAGTATCGTGCGCCCACTCCAGGAAACCGTGAACGCCATGGCCAATATCGCCAGCGGTGAAAGCGACCTGACCCGTAGCCTTGATACCCACGGTCAGGACGAAGTGACCGAATTGGCGCAGCATTTCAACGCCTTCACGGAAAAATTGCGCCGGGTCATCACTCAGTTGCAATTGTCTGCCAGTGCCCTGGGGCAGTCATCCAGCGACTTGGGCAACGATGCGGCCCAAGCCCAGGCGCGCAGCCAGCAACAGTCCCAACAAATGGAACTGGTGGCGACCGCGATCAATGAAGTGACCTATGGCGTGCAGGACGTGGCCAGGAATGCCGAACACGCCGCCAGCGAAATGCGCGATGCGCAAGCGCAGGCACAACAGGGGCAAGTGAACATCGATGGAAGTTTGCAGCAGATCGATCAACTGTCGAGCACCATCGATCAAGCCGTTGAGGTTATCCGCACCCTGGCCACCGAAAGCACGCAGATCGGCAGCGTGCTCGAAGTGATCCGCTCGATCGCCGAACAGACCAATCTGCTGGCGCTCAATGCGGCCATTGAAGCGGCCCGTGCCGGTGAGCAAGGACGGGGCTTTGCCGTGGTGGCCGATGAAGTCCGGCTGCTGGCACAGCGCACGCAAAAGTCCACGGCTGAAATCCAGTCGATGATCGAGCGCTTGCAGAGCCATTCCGAGGCGGCAGTCAAAGTGATCGGCGACAGCAGCCGCGCCTCGCAGCTGACCATTGAACAGGCCGGGTTGGCGGGTGCCAGCCTGAACGCGATCGGCCAGGCACTGAATAATCTCAACGGCCTGAACGCCTCGATTGCCAGCGCAACCCTGCAACAGGCGCATGTGGTCGAGGACATCAACCAAAACGTCACCCAGGCCGCGGGTTTGTCCCACAGCACCGCATTGGCCGCTGAGCAGTCAAGCGTCGCAAGCGTGCATTTGAAAGAACTCAGTGAGCAGTTGAATGGCCTGCTCAAGCAGTTTCGGGTGTAGACACTGAAACACCTCCCTGCGACTACACGATCCGTAGCAGCTGCCGAGCCCGCGAGGCTGCGTTCGGCTGCGAAGCGGCCGTAAAACCGGACACCACGTTTCTTCAGGTTAACCGTAGAGACAGGGTTCACGACTGCTTCGCAGCCGAACGCAGCCTCGCGGGCTCGGCAGCTGCTACAGGGAATGTGCCTGGCCGGAAATTTCTTAACTTGCGGGCATTCGGGCAAGTCCCCTCGCCTGCGTTACAATCGGCGCCCTTTTCAACTTCACCAAGGATCCTTCATGTCCGGGCTTGAACTGTTTGCCGCCGCACTCGGCGTGATTGCCGTCTGGTTGACGGTCAAACAGAACCCCTGGTGCTGGCCGATCGGACTGGCCATGGTGCTGCTCTACAGTTGGATCTTTTTCGAGGTGAAGCTGTATTCGGACATGCTGCTGCAGGTGATTTACGCCGGCTTGCAGCTCTACGGCTGGTGGCAGTGGACCCGTGCCGGCGAAGCGCAACATGGACGGCAAGTCACGCAGCTGGATGGCCGTTCGATGTGGGCAGGGTTGGCCGTCGGTGCCGTCGGCAGCTTGCTGCTGGGCGCGGCCATGGCTCATTGGACCGATGCCGCGCAGCCCTGGCTGGACGCAGCATTGACCGGTTTCAGTCTGGTGGCGCAACTGTGGATGGCGCAAAAACGCCTGCAATGCTGGCCGTTGTGGATTGCCGTCGATGTGATTTTCGTCGGGCTGTTTATCTACAAGGGCTTGTACCTGACGGCTGCACTGTATGGTCTGTTTACGCTGATCGCCGTGCAAGGCTGGCGCGAATGGCAGGCCGATCCGGCGTTGCGCGCATGAAGGTCCTGGTACTCACCGGCCCGGAGTCCAGTGGCAAAAGCTGGTTATCGGCAGAGCTTCAACGCCACTTTGGTGGGTTGCTGGTGGGTGAATACGTACGTTACTTCATCGAACAGAACCCGCGTGATACCTGCCTTGCCGATATCCCGCAGATTGCCCGTGGTCAAATGGCCTGGGAAGACAGCGCCCGGGCCCAGCGCCCTGCACTGCTGATTCTCGACACTCACTTGCTGAGCAATGTGCTGTGGAGCCAAACCCTGTTTGGCGAATGCCCCGCCTGGATCGAAGACGCGCTGCTGGCCAGGCAGTACGACCTGCACCTGCTGCTGTCTCCCGAATCGGTTGACTGGACGGATGACGGCCAACGCTGCCAACCGGATCTGAACCAGCGCCTGGCGTTCTTCAACGCGACAAAAGCCTGGCTGGAACAACACCAGCAAAGACTGCAGGTCATCAACGGCGATTGGGCCGAGCGCCGTCGTCAGGCCTTTGCGGCAGTGGAGCAATTGCTAACGCCGTGAAAGCACCTGTATTTGAGGGGGCATGTGTCCGTTCTTGAAACACTCCAGTGCCGTGTAACAGCCCTATCAACGGCCTTCATCCTCTTGTCATGCTGACTGTTAAGTCATTGGTACACTCGCCCGCAAACACTTGATTTAGAGCTTTTCGACCGATGAGGCCGGCTCGCGATGGCGGGCACTGTCTCACGGTTGATACAGCTCAAACATCCCCCTGCCTGCCCTACCCCATAACGTATTGAATTCAATCAATAAATAAAAAGCGGCACAGCTTCTGCTCTCTCCTTCACAACGCTGACCAAGGCCAGCGCACAAAAGACGAGGGAGTGCCGACGTGGAGACAATCGATAAAGGCTTTATCCGCCTCCTGCTGATCGGATGTGCGTTCAGCTCTGTCATCAGTCTGCCTGTCCAGGCCGCCGATGGAATCATCGTCATCCAGCGGGAAGTCCAAACGCGTAACGCGACTCGCCGCCCCATGGTTCCCGACCCCAGCCCCCTGACCGTCAATGCCAACCCGTCCAAACAAGTCATCAGTGCAACCAATGAACTGTCGGACAGTGACATTTCCGGCATCAGCAGCGGTGCAAGCATCGCCGGCACGATCACTCAAGCCACCGGCACGCTGAGCGGCAACATCAATGGTCAGACACAACTGCCCGGCTTGTCCGCAGGACATTCCGCAGGCTCCGGCAACGGTATTGCCAACAGGATCGACGGCACCATCCAGCAAGGCCTGGGCAGTCTGAATGTTATCGGGGGGACAATGAAATGAATCGCACTCTGCTGATTCTGGCCATGTTTTGCAGTACGCCGACCTTTGCCCAACCGCCTGTCATCGATACGGCCACCATCGACAACTCCGGCAGTCAGTACCAGGGCAACTTCTCGGTCAACCAGGCGGCCGGCGATCAGCAACAACAGGCCAACGCCCGAGCCATCGCCATTGACACCGACGCCAGCGCCACCACGCAGATTCGCCAACGGTTGCGTACTCAAGTCGATCCCAGGATCGATGCCCAATCAGCAATTAAAGGCAACGCCTTCAGTAACGGCAATGGCGTACTGGGGGTCAACCAGAGTTCGGGCGCCAGCAACCAGCAAGCCAACGCCCTGCGGATAAGCATCAGTGCTACGCCGCAAAGTATCGACGACAGCGTCCTCAAGCAACAGAACGTGGCGCTGCTCAACAACTCCGATTCAACGGATCTTACTCCTGGCCATCGCCAGGTCGCTACCAGCGACCAGGCCTTCACCGGTAGCCGTGGGGTGATCCAGTTGAATCAGAGCGCCGGGGTGGGAAACCGAACGGCCAACACCCTGAGCGTACGGGTCGCGGATTGACCCAAAAGGTAAAAAAACAACACTTAACCTAAAAATAAAGTACGGAGAATCAGCATGAAACCCTCAATGGCACTCAAGCCTCTGGTTTTCGCAATCGCTGCGGTAATGGCTATTGCTGTACAAGCTGGCCAGCGTGATGACGAGCATCATCATCGTCATCACGTAAATCCAAAAGACACCACCAATGCCGGCGCCACTGCCAACGCCACGGACAAACAAACCAGCACTGGCAACTACATCAGCAATGAAGGGACTAAAAACACTGCCAACATGACCAATTCGGCCACGGGCGCCTCCGGTAACGTGGGTGTCAACGTTGCAGCAGGCGACGGCAACCAACAAGACAACGCTGCCGCCATTGCCAGCGGTGACGGCTCGTTTGTCTTCGGGTCTGTGGTAGCAACCGCCAAAGTCACGCAAACCCAAAGCAACAACGAGGTCTACAACCAATCCACCAACAACAGCGCCAATATGAGTGGTTCGGCTAACGGCGGCAGCGGCAACATGGGCATCAACATGGCTGCTGGCGACCTTAACCAACAGAAAAACACCATGGCGATCGCTGTGTCTGGCGGCAAGCACGCGACTGCAACCGCGAGTGCCGACCAATCAGGCCCAGGCCTGAGGGTGGATAACGACGCCGATCGGACCTACCGCCTGGATACGCTGTCGCGTACCGTCTCAGCCAGCGGTCATCAGTCTTTCAGCGAGGCATCCAAATCGCACTCTGCTTCGGACTTTACCAAGCGCTTGGATACCGCCTTTGCTACGCACGAAGCTACGAAATCTGCTTCGAGCTCTGCCAGCGCCTCTGCCAGCGCCGCTGCCAGCGCCGCCGCCAGCGCCGCTGCTTCGCATGCTGCTTTGAAAGCTAGTCTGGATGTGGACGTGGATGTGGACGTTAGCTCTAGCAGGACTAATGGCTGGCACACCAGCAGCAGGAGTGCGACTTTCGACGCCGATATCGACGCATCGCTCGCCGCATCGATCGACAAATCGCGCAGCGCATCGAACAGCGCATCGCACAGCGCATCGAGCAGCGCATCGCGCAGCGCATCTAGCAGCGCATCGCGCGACGCATCGGGCAGCGCATCGTTCGCCGCTTCTGGCAGTGAATCGAAAGATAAATCGCAAAGCTTCAGCGAGTCCAGCGCCTTTGACTTGAGCAACACCGTGTCCTGGCAAGTGCTGACCCCAACTGGCTGGGCAAACCCTGTGACCAACACTGCTAACCTGAACGGTTCGGTGAATGGTGGCAGTGGCAACCTGGGCGTCAACGTGGCTGCCGGTGCTGGCAACCAGCAAAGCAACTCGCTGTCCATTGCATCCGGTTGCAGAACCTGCCTGTAAACCTGGCTCCAGTGTCTGGAGAGCCCCCTTCGGGGGGCTTTTTTTCACTCTTGCACGAGGGCTACCGATCATGCGCATTTTCGCCCTGGCGTTCCTGGTTTTTCTGGCTGGTCTGAGCGAAGCGGGACAAATGCCGCTTTCCGTCTTGCCCGGCGGAGCGGTCGTTTTCAAACCGGTCCAGAGCATGCGTGAGCGCAAATTTGCCGACCTGGTCCAACAAAAAACCGACTTCAGCTGCGGTGCAGCTTCCCTGGCGACCGTATTGCGCCAGGCCTATTGGCTGGACGTAACCGAGGCACAAATCATCGAAGGCATGCTGGCTCACTCCGACCAGAATCTGGTCCGCGTCCAGGGCTTCTCCATGCTCGACATGAAGCGTTACGTGGAAAGTATCGGCATGCGGGCCCGTGGTTATCGGGTAACGCCGGAAACTCTGACCAGCGTCGCCATTCCGGTGATCGTGCTCATGGACATCCGCGGCTACAAGCACTTCGTGGTCATGCAAAAAGCGGAGAAAGACTGGGTGTATATCGGTGATCCGGTACTCGGTCACAGACGCTTCAAGTTCGACGATTTTGTCAAAGGCTGGAACGGCATCATCTTCGCCGTCATAGGCCAGGGCTACGACAAGACCAACGTCTTGCGCGATCCACCTTTGCCACTGACCGCCAAGAACCGCATCAACACCTTCAGCCCGGTACGGGATGCAGAATTGATGGATTTCGGGTTCATCCAGAGCGACTTTTTCTAATGACAAGGGAGCACGAAGCTCCGGGAGTATCCAATGAAGACTCCATACTGGCTGGCCGTCGTTTGCCTGGCCGCCAGCCTGCCAACACAAGCACTCACGTTCAAACCGATTGAACTCAAGGATCAGGAGTTGGCGACCCTTCGCGGCCGGTATGTCATGCCTGGCCGGATCATCAGTTTCGGGATTGTCATGACCAGCACCTGGCAAAATGCCAGCGGCGAAGTGATCGGGGCAACCTCCTCGATGCAGATTCAGGAATCGACCATCAAGCCGCAGTTCTATGTGTTGATGATCGACAAGAAAGGTGATGGTTCACCGGTCTCCCAAGGTTCCGGCAATGTCAGCGGCGGCGCCGGCCTCAGCACCACCCAGGGCGTAACTCAGGTCGTGCGCGCCGCTGGCGACTACAACAGCGCCTACAACAATGTCGCCATCAACGTCAAAGAAGCCAACCAGGCACCACAAATGGATACCCAGGGCCAGCCATTGGCCGCCGGTACGACCCTGTCTGCGTCCAACGGTGCCGGCACCTTCAGTATGTCGTCGAGTAACACTGGCGTGCAGTTGAGCATCCAGGCCAACAACAATCAGGGCAGTACCGTGCAACGCCTTGCCCAGGGCGGCCTGATGCAGAACGCGACCTTGCTCGGCGGAAGAAACCAGGTGAACAACCTGACGTCCCTCAATGTTGTCCTGCGCAATAACCTGCCGACCGTCGGGGCGCTGGACTGCAATCTGGACCAACTAAAAGGCCTACGCACTCTCGGATACTGATCTACGCTGAGTCTCATCGAATGAAGTCAGAAGGGACGACAAACCCATGCACAGATCTTTTACGTTCAGAGCTGTCGTTTGTTTGAGTACCCTGGTCCCGGCCACTTTGCTGCAAGCAGCACCGGACCCCCAGGTAGAAGCCTTAAAACAAGAACTCATGGAGCTGAAACAGCGTTACGAAGCACAACAAAACGCGCTGATGGTACTTGAGCAGCGCGTTAAACAAGTCGAAGAAACACCAGCTACACCTGCTCCCAAGCGCCTGACCCGCTCCCCTGYCGAACAGACCAAAGGCGCCAAGGTCGTGGCCACGGGCGCCCCAGGGAGCACTTCGTATGGGCAGTCGCTCAAGGACGACTCGGGACCTGCGCAAAGCGTGTCCAACCTGTATGACGAAGCCAGCGGCTTCTTCGGCGGGGGCAAGTTCAGTTTCGAAACGGGCATGACTTATACCCACTATGACACCCGTGCGTTGGTGCTCAATGGATTTCTGGCTCTTGACTCGATTTTTCTCGGCAACATCAACATTGACCGCATCAAGGCCGACAACTGGACCCTGGACCTGACAGGCCGCTACAACGTGGCGCAACGCTGGCAGTTCGACATCAACGTCCCGGTCGTCTATCGAGAATCGACATACTCTTCTGGTGGTGCAGGAGGCGCAGCCCCGGTCTCATCCGACGCCACCGTCAAGCGCGATCCGACCATAGGCGATGTCAACTTTGGTGTTGCCTACAAGTTCCTGGATGAATCGGAAAACCTGCCCGACGCGGTCGCCACTCTGCGAATCAAGGCGCCGACCGGCAAAAATCCGTACGGAATCAAGCTGATCAAGGACCCGGGCAACGACAATTTGTCGGTACCTCAGTCACTCCCTACCGGCAACGGTGTCTGGTCGATTACCCCGGGTATCTCACTGGTCAAGACCTTCGACCCTGCCGTGCTCTTCGGCAGCCTGTCCTATACCTACAACATGCAGGAATCCTTCAGCGATATCAGCCCCACTGTAAATTCCACGGTCCCGGGAGATGTGAAACTCGGCGACTCCTGGCAGGTCGGCGCCGGTATTGCGTTTGCCTTGAACGAGAAAATGAGTATGTCGTTTTCGTTTTCCGACCAATTCGCTCGCAAAAGCAAAGTCAAACCCAGCGGCCAGGACTGGCAATCAATCCCGGACAGCGACTACAACGCTGCCAACTTCAACATCGGCCTGACCATGGCGGCAACCGACAAACTGACGATAGTCCCCAACCTCGCCATCGGCTTGACCCAGGACGCACCGGCCTTCTCCTTCAGCCTGAAATTCCCGTACTACTTCTAAACACCACACAAGGAAAAGGCCCGCTGCGACGTAAATCGCAGCGGGCCTTTTCGTTTCTCCGCGCCCTAGCGGATCTGGTGCTTGTGCAGCAATCGGTAAAAAGTCGGCCGTGAAACGCCCAGTACTCGAGCGGCCACACTGAGGTTGTCACTGTGGCGGTTCAATACGTCGCACAATGCCTGGCGTTCGGCGCGGGTCTTGTAATCTTCGAGGGTACCCATCGGCGCGGTAATCGCCTGTTGGCCAATCAGCCCCAGGTCCCGCGCCTCGATCTGCCGGCCTTCAGCCAGCACCAACCCACGGCGCACCCGGTTCGCCAGCTCACGGACATTGCCCGGCCAGTCGTGTTTGCCCATGGCAATCAATGCGTCTTCGCTGAAGCTGCGCGGCCGACGTCCGGTTTCCTGGCTGTAAAAGTGGGAAAAATGGTTGGCCAGCAGCGCCAGGTCGCCGTGACGCTCGCGTAGCGGCACAGTGACCACCTGCAGGACGTTGAGCCGGTAGTACAAGTCCTCGCGAAAACTCTTGGCCTCGATCGCAGCTTCCAGGTCCACGTGAGTGGCTGCCAAGACCCGGACATCTACGGGAATCGGTTGACTGCCACCCACCCGTTCAATGTGTTTTTCCTGCAGGAAACGCAACAGGTTGGCTTGCAGTTCAAGGGGCAGATCACCTATTTCATCCAGAAACAGGGTGCCACCATTGGCTGCTTCAATGCGTCCGACTTTACGTTGGTGTGCGCCGGTAAAAGCGCCCTTTTCGTGACCAAACAGCTCGGACTGAATCAGATGCTCGGGAATCGCCCCGCAATTGATCGCGACAAACGGTTTACTGTGGCGTTGCGACTGACGGTGCAAGGTTCTGGCGACCAACTCTTTACCGGTGCCACTTTCCCCTCGAATCAACACCGGCGACTCGGTAGGCGCCAATTTGCTCAGCAATTTGCGCAGTTCGCGGATCGGCCGACTGTCGCCCAGCAGTTCATGCTCGGGCTGGTGGACGTGAATCGTGCCCTGGCCGCGCAAACGCGCCATGCCAAACGCCCGCCCAAGGGTCACTTGAACCCTGGAGACGTCAAACGGCAAGGTATGGAAATCGAAAAACCATTCGCAGACAAAATCGCCGGCATTCTGCAACCGCAGGACTTCCTGATTGAGAACAGCGATCCATTCAGTGCCGCTACGGCTGATCAGTTCCTTGACGGCTTCAGGACGTTCAAAATGAACAGGTTTAAGGCGCAGCAGGCCGACATCACAGGAACGATGGGAAGCGTTCTCCAGGGTACAACTGTCGACATCCCAGCCGATCGTACGCAGGCCGGGTAATAAGCGATGGCAGTCGTCACACGGATCAACCACTAGCAAACGTCGCAATGCGGGCGTTTCGGTCATGACTGTTCCTTGGCGCCAAGAAATTAGAAAAGTTATTAGAAACAGCCGTTTGGCGGCCTTGAATGTAACGTTAGCAAGATCTTGACGCGGCCTTGTATCGTTTACTAATAAGGTCAACGTCATTTACGTTATAAAACGTGCCCATATTAGCTACCTGAGACGTTTGAACCTTTCATCCAGCTTTCAATGCGCCCCTTGCCGCTGCCTTTATAAAAGAAAGTTGAAAATTCTTTTGAATGTGTGTGACCCGCCCCCCCATTGCGCGCATCAGTACAAGTAACCAGCCGAACGGTAAGCCCAACCGACGGCACATCACTTGATTGGGCACAGACGAGAGAAGACCCCATGAACGCCCCGCTCCGTATCAACGAAGCTCTTTTGATTGCCGACCGCGCATTTACACCCTTCCAATGCGTGGCCTGGGCTCCACAGGACGGCACCGGCGAACTCAGCCTGACCGTCATCGACCGCACCAGCACCCCTATCGGCCGCAAACAGATCCCCAGCAGCGCCTATACCGACCCGGCCCAACTTGCATCCTTGCTGGAACAAGTTCGCGCCGAACTGAGCGAGGAAGGTTATCAGTTGCAATCCTGGACAATGCCGCAGTAAACGAAAAGTGCGGATCACTGTACCGTGATCCGCACTTTTTTTATCGATACCTCTCAAGATATCCCCTCCTCTTCGACCCTCTCGGTTAACGCTTTATTGCGATAGACGGTCGTATAAGCCAGGCCAACTTGTCACCGGTTCGCAAAGACATTGTTCTGGCACAAAACGACGCTCCGTCTGTGATTTCCGACCGTTGTGCATTGCATCAATCAGGGATTGAATATTTCCTACAAAGTCTTCCTCCGAGATTCTGGATCCGGTCGACTCGCAAGGAGATGCGACATGCCCATCCATAATGCTTTCGCCTTAGCGGCCCCGCTCGGCACAGCGGGACAACTCGACTCAAGTTTTGCATCATCCGGCAAGGCCTGGGTGCAGTTCGCAGGCAGCCTTTCAAGTATGGCCAACGATGTCACGGTCGATTCGATGGGCCGCTTGCTGGTCGTAGCCAAGGTCGGAACCTGGGACGGTTACGGTTATGGGCTGGCCCGCTTACTTGAGGATGGCTCAGTGGATCGGAGCTTCGGCATGGAGGGCAGCATTATCGGACAGTTCGAAAGCGGCTTCGAAGCCACAGGAAGCAAGGTTCGAGAACTGCCAGATGGAAAAATCCTGTTATCCGGCCTGCATTACGAAAGCCCCCATCGCACACTCCCGGCACTGGCAATGTTTGACTCGCAGGGACACCCGGTTCTGCAATTTGGCGACCGGGGGGTACAGATCGTGCGTTT
Organism: Pseudomonas sp. 05N432; assembly: GCF_056396945.1. Taxonomy (NCBI): domain Bacteria; kingdom Pseudomonadati; phylum Pseudomonadota; class Gammaproteobacteria; order Pseudomonadales; family Pseudomonadaceae; genus Pseudomonas; species Pseudomonas sp. 05N432. The sequence goes on from NZ_JBFTMM010000008.1 coordinate 105,848, forward strand.
GCCCGGTGATCTGTCCCGTGGCCTGCGTGACGACTGGCTACCGCCGGGAGTCGCGGGGGCCGAAGCCTGCGACTTCCAGGTGCAGGCCGATGGTCGAATCCTGCTGCTGGCCAACCATCATTACGAATTCGCGGATCACGTCGGCATCCTGATACGGCTCAATCCGGACGGGACATTGGACGAGACATTCAACGGCCACGGATTTGTCATGGTCAGACACCTGCTGATGAATACCTGGCTGAGCAGCATCCTGGTGCAGGCAGATGGTCAGATTGTCGTCGCCGGCTCGATCAACCTGCCGCAGGAAGGTTTGCTGGCACGCTTCGACAGCACCGGCCGGCTGGATGAAGACTTCGCTGAAGACGGTTTTTTAAGCTTCAAGATTCAGGACCGCAGCGCCCAGGTAAGTCAGGTGATCGAGCAACCGGATGGGCGCCTGCAGTGTTTCGGTAGCAGCCGCGACCCGATGCAATGCCTGTCGCTGACCGTGCGCAAAAATGGTCGGCCGGACACTCATTGCAATAGCGGTCACGCGCGGCTCACCGAAATAGCTAGCAGCGGCTGCCAATGGACAGCCGCCCAGGTTCTCGCCGATGGCCGGGTGCTCAGCGTCGGTGCAACCATTGGCGGTATTGCAGCGGATTTTCTTTTGGCGCGGCATCTCCCGGACGGACGTCTGGATCGCCACTTCGCCAATGGCAAAAGCTATGTTCGTACTCGTCTGGGGCGCAGCCTGGACACGGCAACCGCGCTGGCCGTGCAGGCTGACAAGAAAATCGTGGTGAGCGGCTACTCGCTGGATGGCCACTACCGGGCGGTAGTGGCGCGCTATCTGGGGTAGTGCTTCGCCGTTGTTGCGCTGCAGGTGCGCCATCACCGATTGATAATGAAACTCAAGAGCTTGATCTTCCGGGACCGTTACGGCAAGTTGCGCGCTTCTTGATAGAAGGAGCAACTGATGTCCGGTTCAATGGCCCAGGCGTTTGCGCACAATTTCCTTGGGCATTCACCGCGCTGGTACAAGGCGAGCATTCTCGCCTTCCTGATTTTCAACCCGCTGGTGCTGTGGACCGTAGGTCCGGTAGCGGCTGGCTGGTTGCTGGTGGCTGAGTTCATTTTCACCCTGGCCATGGCACTCAAATGCTACCCGCTGATGCCGGGCGGTCTGTTGATGGTCGAAGCGCTGCTGCTGCGCATGACCACACCCGAAGCGCTGTATGACGAGCTGCTGCATAACTTTCCGGTGATCCTGCTGCTGATGTTCATGGTGGCGGGCATTTACTTCATGAAAGACCTGCTGCTGTTCCTGTTTTCGCGGCTGTTGCTTGGGGTTCGCTCCAAGGCACTGCTGGGGCTGATGTTCTGTTTTCTCTCGGCGTTTCTGTCGGCGTTTCTCGACGCCTTGACGGTGACCGCCGTGATCATCAGTGCGGCCGTGGGGTTTTACTCGGTCTATCACCGCGTGGCGTCGGGCAACGATCCACGGCAGGACAGCGAATTCAGCGACGATCAGAGCCTGCCGGTCCTGCATCACGAAGACCTTGAACAGTTCCGTTCATTCCTGCGCAGTCTGTTGATGCACGGCGCAGTGGGCACCGCGCTCGGTGGTGTCTGCACCTTGGTGGGTGAACCGCAGAACCTGCTGATCGGCCATGAAATGGGTTGGCACTTTGCAGACTTCTTCCTGAAGGTCGCCCCGGTCTCGCTGCCAGTATTGGTGGCAGGCCTGGTGACCTGTGTGTTGCTGGAGAAACTGCGCTGGTTTGGTTATGGCACCTTACTGCCAGACAACGTTCGCGTGGTGCTGGCCAACTATGCGGCACAGGACAACGCCGAACGCACCGCCCGCCAACGCGCAGCACTGCTGGTACAAGGCGCGGCTGCACTGATTCTGATTGCCGGGTTGGCGTTTCACATTGCCGAGGTCGGACTGATCGGGTTGATGGTGATCGTCTTGATCACTGCGTTCACCGGCATTACCGAAGAGCATCGGATCGGCAATGCCTTCAAGGATGCGATGCCGTTTACCGCCTTGCTGGTGGTGTTCTTCGCCGTTGTGGCTGTGATTCACGATCAGCAACTGTTCACGCCGTTGATCCAGTGGGTGCTGTCCCTGCCGGCAGATCAGCAACCGGGCATGTTGTTTATCGCCAATGGCGTGTTGTCGGCCATCAGCGATAACGTGTTCGTGGCGACGATCTACATCACCGAGGTGAAACAGGCATTCATCTCCGGCCATATGAGCCGCGAGCATTTCGAAACGCTGGCGATTGCCATCAATACCGGCACCAACCTGCCCAGCGTGGCAACCCCCAATGGTCAGGCGGCGTTTCTGTTTTTGCTGACCTCGGCAATCGCCCCGCTGATTCGGCTGTCTTACGGGCGCATGGTCTGGATGGCGTTGCCGTACACCGTGGTGATGGGCGTGCTGGGCTGGTACGCGGTGAGCTACTGGTTGTAACACTTACCCTGTGGGAGCGAGCCTGCTCGCGATGACGGTGTGTCAGGCAACATCTGAGTTGACTGACAGTCCGCTATCGCGAGCAGGCTCGCTCCCACAGGGTTTTGTGTAAATGAATGCCTGGCTTAGCCGAGGCTGTGCCAGACGCGACCGTCGCGGGTCAGTAACTCATCGGCAGCCGTTGGGCCATTTTCGCCCGCAGCGTAGGTCTGCACACTGGCGTCCTCTTTCCAGGCATCGAGGAACGGCTGAACCGCACGCCAGCCATTTTCGATATTGTCAGCGCGCTGAAACAGCGTTTGATCACCGGTCAGGCAGTCGTAGATCAAGGTTTCATACCCAGTGGACGGCTGCATCTCGAAGTAGTCCTTGTAGGCAAAACCCAGCTCTATGTTAGCCATGTTCAGTGCCGGCCCGGGACGCTTGGCCAGCAGGTCGAACCACATCCCTTCATTGGGCTGAATCTGGATCCTGAGGTAAGTCGGTTGTAGCTCATCGACTTCGGTGTCGCGAAACTGCGCGTAGGGTGCGGGCTTGAAGCAGATGGCGATTTCGGTGTCGCGTACGCTCATGCGCTTGCCGGTGCGCAGGTAGAACGGCACGCCGACCCAACGCCAGTTGTCGATCATCACCTTGAGCGCAACGAAGGTTTCCGTCGTACTGTCTGGCGCGACATTGGGTTCTTCGCGGTAACCGGCCAACGGCTTTCCGGCAATTTCACCGGCGACATACTGACCGCGTACCGAGTTGGCCCGCGCCTCTTCAGTAGACCAGGGACGAATCGCCCCCACCACCTTGGCCTTTTCACCGCGCACCGCGTCGGCGCCGAAGGCCGCCGGCGGTTCCATCGCGACCATCGCCAGCAGCTGGAACAGGTGATTGGGCACCATATCGCGCAGTGCGCCCGTGTGTTCATAAAAACTGCCACGGGTTTCGACGCCAACGGTTTCTGCCGCGGTGATTTGTACGTGGTCGATGTAATGGTTGTTCCAGAACGCTTCAAACAGGCTGTTGGAGAACCGGCTGACCAATATGTTCTGTACGGTCTCCTTGCCCAGATAATGGTCGATCCGGTAAATCTGTTTCTCCGTCATGACCTTGAGCAAGCACGCGTTCAAGGCTTCGGCGGTGTGCAGGTCGGAGCCGAAGGGTTTTTCGACCACGACCCGGCGGAAGGCGTCGTCGCCCTCCTCCAGCAGCCCGGACGAGCCCAGGCGACGCACCACTTCACTGAAAAAGCGCGGCGCAGTGGCCAGATAGAACACCGCGTTGCCGGTACCGCCCTCGGCGATCTTTGCGCCGAGCGCCTGATAGGTGCTGTCGTCGAGAAAATCGCCCTGGACATAGCTGATGCCCTTGGCCAGTTTGGCCCAGAGCACTGGGTCCAGAGAGTCATGGCCGACCTTGTTGGCCGCCTCGACGCGAATGAAGTCTTCAAGCTTTTTGGCGAAGTCCGCGTCGCTGATCGCATTGTGGTCGACACCGACGATCCGCAATCCATCGCCGAGCAAACCGTCACGACTGAGGTTGTACAGCGCCGGCATCAGCAAGCGCTTCACCAGGTCGCCGTGAGCACCGAACAGGAACAGCGTGGTGGGTGGTGCGGGGTGTGCCTTGGATTTCTTGCGGATCGAGGTCATTTTTTCGGCGTCTCGACATGGCCGCCAAAGCCGAAGCGCATGGCCGACAGCAGCTTGTCGCCATAAGTGCTTTGCTGGCGCGAACGGAAACGGGCAAACAGCGAGTTGGACAATACCGGCACTGGAACCGATTGCTCCATGGCCGCTTCGATGGTCCAGCGACCTTCACCGCTGTCAGCCACGGCACCGGAGTAGCCATCGAGTTTCGGATCGCTGGCCAAGGCATCGGCCGTCAGGTCCAGCAACCAGGACGAGACGACGCTGCCACGACGCCAGACTTCGGCAATATCGGCCACGTTCAGATCAAAGCGCTGATCTTCCGGCAGGTTCTCCGAGGCTTTGGTCTTGAGGATGTCGAAGCCTTCGGCAAATGCCTGCATCATCCCGTATTCGATGCCGTTGTGAATCATCTTCACAAAGTGCCCGGAACCAGCTGGGCCAGCATGAATGTAGCCACGCTCGGCACGATCATCTTCGGCCACCCGGTCCTTGGTCCGCGGGATATCACCCAGGCCTGGCGCCAGTGCGTCGAACAGCGGGTCGAGGCGATCAACCACGTCAGCGTCACCACCGATCATCATGCAGTAACCGCGCTCCAGCCCCCAGACTCCGCCGGAGGTGCCGACATCGATGTACTTCAGGCCCTTTTCCGACAGGGTTTTCGCGCGGCGAATGTCATCCTTATAGAAGGTGTTGCCACCATCGATGATCACATCGCCGGCGTCCAGCAACTGGCTCAGGGTGTCGATGGTTTCTTCGGTCGGCGCGCCTGCTGGCAGCATGACCCAGACCGCTCGGGGTTTATCCAGTGCCGCGACCAGTGCCGGCAAGTCCGCAACGCCAGTGGCGCCCTCTTCACTCAGGGTGTCGACAAACGCGGTGTTACGGTCATAGACCACAGTGGTGTGCCCATTGAGCATCAGGCGCCGCGCAATGTTGCCGCCCATGCGGCCCAGTCCGATAATCCCCAGTTGCATGTGCTGATGCTCCTTACTACAAATAAAGGTGTGCCAAGGTTATAGCGCAATGAACCTGATTAAGGTTAGTCCAGAGCGCTGCAACATAGTTTCCGGACGATTTGCCCGAGCTATAGGGATAACGTCCAAAACGTTGGCGAAGACACAGGGACCGTGAAAAATAAAAAAGTTCCATAAATAACAAAAAGAAACCAGAATCGGTGCCGACAGTGGTTCGGCCGTGGCTCCAGAGCAATCCAACCACAGATGTGACACGCCATTTGCGAGGTGAGCAATGGGCACCGTAGTAAACGCACTGCCTCCACAGACCCTCTACGTCACTATTCGTCGTGACGAATTGCGCCAGCTCAAAGCCGAACGCGATCAACTGCTCGACCAGGTCGCGCAATTGCGCCTGTTGCTTGCCCAGGCACAACTGCCTGCACAGCCGGTAACGCGCTGAAATCGAACAGCAGCCACTACTCAAGCTGTCAGCTAGCTGAACAAAACTCACATTTTTTTCACATCTGCCTGATGATAATTCATCGGTTATAGCCGCTCACTTTGTGAGCGGTGCAATTGTTGGTGTCTGGAAATGCTCCAGTATCCGCAGTAATTAATCGGATGGAACGCTGAATGGCGATGTTTAAACGCAGCAATACGTCTGCGAAAGGTTTCGATTGGGTAGGACTTGGCTGGCTTTTCCTGTTCTTCTGGTATTTCTCCGGCATCACCCAACTCCTCATCCTCTTGTCCGACACCGCGGGTTTCGCCGGTTTCCGCCAGGCCTTCATCATGAGCGCCATCTGGCTGGCACCGATGCTACTGTTCCCGGCGCGTACGCGCCTGCTGGCGGCGGTGATCGGTGTCGTGCTCTGGGCCTGCTCGATGGCGAGCCTGGGTTACTTCTTTATCTATCAGCAGGAATTCTCGCAAAGCGTCATCTTCATCATGTTCGAATCGAACGTGTCGGAAGCTGGCGAGTACATGACTCAGTATTTCGCCTGGTGGATGGTCCTGGCCTTCCTGGCGCACACCGCCGTCACGGTATTGCTGTGGACGCGTCTGCGCCCGGTTTACCTGTCTCGTGGCAAAGCCCTGCTGGCTGCGACTGCCATTCTGGTCGCCATTATCGGTTATCCGCTGATCAAGCAGACGGCACGTACCGGCAGCTTCGCCAGCGGCCTCGAAAAGTTCGAAACCCGAGTCGAGCCAGCGGTGCCGTGGCAGATGATGGTTGCCTATCGTCGCTACCGTGAAACGCTCGGCAGCATGCAAGGCATGCTCGACAACGCCAGTCAGATCCCGCCGCTGCACAACTTCAAGGATGCGATGGCAAACCAGCCCGCAACCCTGGTGCTGGTGATTGGCGAATCGACCAACCGTCAGCGCATGAGCCTGTATGGCTACCCGCGTGAAACCACGCCGGAACTCGACAAGCTCAAGGATCAACTGGCGGTTTTCGACAACGTCGTTACCCCGCGCCCTTACACCATCGAAGCGCTGCAACAGGTTCTGACCTTTGCCGATGAAGAAAATCCGGACCTGTACCTGAAGACGCCATCACTGGTCAGCGTGATGAAACAGGCGGGCTACAAGACTTTCTGGATCACCAACCAGCAGACCATGACCAAGCGCAACACCATGCTCACGACGTTCTCCGAGCAGGCTGATGAACAGGTCTACCTGAACAACAACCGCAATCAGAACGCCCGCCAGTACGATGGCGATGTGCTGGAACCGTTCGCCAAGGCCCTGGCCGACAGCGCTCCGCGCAAGCTCATCGTCGTGCACTTGCTCGGCACGCACATGAGTTACCAGTACCGTTATCCGCCGACGTTCGACAAATTCAACGATCGTCAGGGTGTACCGGCCGGTATCCGCGATGACCAGTTGCCGACCTACAACAGCTACGACAATGCGGTGTTGTACAACGACTTCGTGGTCTCGAGCCTGATCAAGGACTACGCCAAGACCGATCCAAACGGCTTCCTGCTGTACCTCTCCGACCACGGCGAAGATGTCTTCGACTCCGCAGGTCACACCACGCTGGGTCGTAACGAAGCTAAACCGACTGCGCCGATGTACACGATTCCGTTCATCGCCTGGGCTTCGCCGAAATGGCGAGAAACCCACGACTGGAGCTTTGCCGCGGACCTGCAACGGCCTTACAGCAGTTCGCAGCTGATCCACACCTGGGCAGACCTTGCAGGCTTGAGTTTCGATGAACTGGACCGCAGCAAGAGCCTGGTCAGCGACAGCTTCAAACCGCGCCCGCTGTTGATCGGCAACCCTTATGAGCGCGAACAGAAAGCGCTGATCGACTTCAGCCTGATGAAACCCAAGGCTGCGGCTGTCAGCGCCTCAACCATCAAGCCGTAATCTCTTCGGGGGCTGGTTCCAGCCCCCCGCTTTCTGCGCAGCATTGATGTGCACGCCCCCCCAGAGGCGCCCTTCTTGTTTAAAGCGACTTGATCCAGAACAACATCCGGCCATGAGCGGGATCGAACATCCCCGCCGAAAACCCGAACTTGCTATAGGAACCCTGTGCAACCGCGTTGCCTTCCAGCACTTCCAGAGTGATTTTGCAGCAGCCGCGCTGACGAGCAATATCCTCGACCTTTTGCAGCATTTTCTGGCTCAGGCCCAGCCCGCGAAATTTTCCGACCACCATTACGTCATGGACATTGACCAGTGGACGGCAAGCAAAGGTCGAGAAACCTTCGAAGCAATTCACCAGCCCGGCAGGCTCCCCGTGAACGAACGCCAGGACACTGAATGCATGGGGTCGCTTGGCCAGCTCGCCGGGCAACTGCTGCAAGACATCGGCCGATAACGGCGTGCCACCGCCCATCGGGTCTTCAGCGTATTGATTCAGAACCAGACTGATCGCTTCGGCATGTATCGGGTTGGTATAGCTGGCCTGTAGTACCAGGATTTCTGCGGATTCCATTTCCATCCTCGATCAAACAATGAGTGTGCATCCCTGCGCGCATCGTCTTCCTGCGCCTGGGTCAGGCGACATTAGCGTGACTGGAACGCTGCGGACAACCGCCAAATCATCACAGCCCGGTGTTTTTAGCGCAATGCGCTACAGGGCAACGTCCTTCATCACTCGCACGCACAAAAAGCAGGACCTTTCCGATTTTTACGAAAGCTAAATACACAGCATATAAACAACAAGGCAGGCGACACGTTTTAAACATCGCTACAACACCGACAAACAGGGGCTTTGCGCACATAACGCAGCCGATAGCCCGCTGTAGGATTCCTACAGCAAGGTTTTATCCGCCACCAAAACGCATTGACAGTCGGTTTATATCCGGCAATTCTTGTACTCAACACAAACAAAAAACATGAGATTGCCAACCATGAGCCACTCCCCTTTCCCTCTCGTCGAGATCAGCGGCACCCCCTTCGACCGCGGCCTCCAATACGGTCAAGCGGTCAGTCAGCGCATTCACAAAAGCATCGAGATCTACTCTGTCCAGCTGCTGAAGATGGGTTACACCTGGGCCGACATCCGTGGCTTTGCCAATGAGTTCGTGCCCAGCATCGAAGCATTCGAGCCTGAGTACGCCCAGGAAATGCGCGGTATCGCCGAGGGTGCAGGCTGTGATTTCGAAGCTATCGTGCTGATCAACGCCCGCACCGAGATCATCCAGCTGGGCCGACGCAAGGCTCGCCTGCCAGATCCGGATGGCTGCACTGGCGCGGTGATTCTGCCGACGGCATCGGCCGCCAACGAAGTGATTCACGGACAAAACTGGGACTGGCGCGCGGAATGCGCCGAGAGCGCCATTGTGCTGAAAGTCCTGCGCGAAGACGGCCCGGATGTACTGACCTTCACCGAAGCCGGCGGCCTGGCCCGCAACGGCTTGAACTCGATCGGCACCGCGATTACCGCCAACTACCTGGAGTCCGAACGCGACTACACCCAGGTCGGCGTGCCACTGCCATTCATTCGACGCAAGGCGCTGGAGGCTGCGCATTTTGCGCTGTCGATCAAGGTGGTCGCCACCACGGCCAAATCCACCTCCAACAACATGATGCTCAGTCACGCTGGCGGCTATGCGATCAACTTTGAATGCGCCCCGGATGAAGTCTTCCCGATTCAGGCCGAACAGGGGTTGCTCGTACACGCCAACCATTGGCAGAGCCCGGTGGCATTGGGCAAGTTGCGTGAAGCCGGATTGAACAGCGTTCCGGAAAGCCTCTATCGCGACGTGCGTGTGCGGCAAATCCTCAGCGAAACGCCCGGGCAATTGACCGCCGAGCACCTGAAAAAAGCCTTCTTCGATGACTTCGGCACGCCGTGGGCGGTGTGTCGGCCACCACTTTCCAACATGGCCGGCAACCTGTCGGCCACCGTAGCCATGGTGGTGATGCGTCCGGCCAAGGGGCTGATGGAAGTCGCACCGCTGCCGGCCGTGAACCGCGAATTCAGCGCCTATTCGCTGGCCATGGAGGGCGACATCAACCGCTACCTCAAGTAACTCGCGCGACACCCTGCCCTGCGGGCGGCACGACAAGAACAATGACAATAAACAACTAACGGTTTGCGACGCCTGCCGGCTCTCACCGTCGCAAACCGCCTATGGAGAATCACTCCCGTGCATACATTCACTCGTATCGCCCTGACGCTAGGGTTCAGCAGTTTCGTTCTTGGCAGTCTCAGCGCCGAAGCCGCCAGCACTCTGCGGGTAGCCCTCAATGCGGATATCCGCAGCACCGACCCCGGCGTCAATCGCGACGAAAACACCGACGCGGTGATCCTGCACATTGTCGAAGGCCTGGTGGCTTACCGCGAAGACGCCTCGGTCGGCATGCTGCTGGCCAGCAAGGTCGAGGTGTCGGCCGATGGCCTCGAGTACCAATTCACCCTGCGTGACGGGGTGAGGTTTCATAACGGCGCCGCCCTCACGTCCGCCGACGTGCTGTGGACCTGGAAACGCTATCTTGACCCGCAAACCCAATGGCGCTGTCTTGCAGACTTCGATGGCCGCGGGGTGGCGAAAGTCGCCGACATCAGTGCGCCGGATCCGTTGACCGTGGTCTTCACGCTGGACAAACCCAATGGCTTGTTCCTCGCACAAATGGCCCGTTCCGATTGCGGCGGCACCGGCATCCTGCACCCTTCCTCTGTCGATGCGAACGGCAAGTGGCAAGCACCAATCGGCACCGGACCGTTCAAGCTCGTCGAATGGAAACCGGGGCAATACGTCGACCTGCAACGCTTTACCGACTACAGCGCCCGTCCGGAGACAGACACCGACGGCTACACCGGCAACAAGCAGGCGTTTATCGATAACCTGCGCTTCATGGTCATCCCTGATGCCGCTTCAGCCAAAGCCGCGTTGCAATCCAAAGGCGTCGATGTGCTGCCGGATGTCACGGTGATGGACGCCCACGAACTCGGCGCCTTGCCAGGTATCAAGACCTCCAGCAGCTCCAACATGTCGCTCAACGCGCTGTTGTTCCAGACCCGCGACCCACTGCTCAAGGACGTGCGCATTCGGCGTGCCATCGCGCTGTCGCTGGACAGCGAACAAATGGTCCAGGCACTCACCGAAGGCACGTCCCACGCCAACAACTCGGTGGTGCCAGACACCAGCCCCTACTACAAAACCGTTCAAAAACAGGGCTACAAAGCCAACATCGAAGAAGCCAGGCGCCTGCTCAAGGAAGCCGGTTACAACGGCCAGCCGCTGAAAATCATCACCAATAAACGCTACCAGAGCGTGTTCGACATGGCGGTACTGAGCCAGGCCATGGCCCAGGCAGCCGGGTTGAACATCGATATCGAAACCCTCGAATGGGGCACGCAACTGGAGCGCTACCAGAGCGGTGCGTACCAGATCATGGCGTTCTCCTATTCAGCGCGCTTCGACGCGGCGCTGAACTTCGAGTCGGTGATGGGCGACAAAAACCAGCAACCCCGCAAGGTCTGGGACAACCCCCAGGCACAGGGCTGGATGCTTGAGTCCATGCGCGAAATCGTACCGGCCAAGCGTCAGGCCCTGTTCGATCAGTTGCACCAACAGATGCTCGCCGATGTGCCGATGGTGGTGATGTACAACGGCAGTACCGTCGGTGCCTTTCAGGATCGGGTCGAAGGTTACCGCTCCTGGCCCATCGCCAAACCGCGCCTGTGGGGCGTGAAACTGGCCGACTAGGAGATCGATCATGTTGCGATTTATCGCTCAACGCCTGGCACTGTCGGTGCCGACCTTGCTGCTGATTTCCGTGGTGGTGTTCGCGCTGATCCGCTTCATCCCCGGCGACCCGGCGCTGCTGATGCTCGGCGATATGGCCGACCCGCAAAGCCTGGCCAGCACCCGCGCAGCATTGGGGCTGGATCACTCGATCGGCGTGCAGTTCGTGTATTGGTTGCAGTCGGTGCTCAGTGGCGACCTCGGCGTGTCGATCACCAGCAAACAACCGGTGCTCGAGTTGATCCTCGACCGTTTCTCGGTCAGCGCCAACATCGTGCTGGTGGCGGTTCTGCTGGCGGCGTTGATTGCCGTTCCAGCAGGCCTGTTCGCGGCCTGGAAACAGGACAGCGCGCTGGACCTCGGGCTGGTCACCGGCGCAACCCTGTTGCTGTCGATTCCCAGTTTCTGGCTCGGCTTGCTGTTGCTCTACGCGTTCGGGATCAAGCTCAATTGGCTGCCCGTGTTCGGTTATGTGCCGTTCGCCCAGAACCCCGGTGAAGCCGTGACCTATCTGGTGCTGCCGATTGTCACCCTGACGCTGGTGGAGTTGGGAGCCATTACCCGGATGGCCCGGGCCAGCACCATCGAGGTGCTGCGGCTGGAATACATCGCCCACGCCAGAGCCAAGGGCTTGTCGGAACGCGCGGTGCTGTGGCGCCACGCACTGCCGAATGCCTTTGCGCCGACCTGGACCTTGATCGGCCTGATCCTCGGCAATTTGCTGGGCGGCATCGCGGTGCTGGAAACGGTGTTCACCCTGCCTGGCATCGGTCGCTTGATGGTCGACGCCATCTACGCTCGCGACTACCCCGTGCTGCAAGGCTGCCTGCTGCTGATCACGTTCATCTACGTGGCGGTCAACCTGCTGGTCGACCTGCTCTACCCACTCTTCGACCCAAGGGTGAAATTATGACCGTCTCCCTGCTTCCCGTGAACGCTACGCCCGCGCGTCGCCCGTTGCGCTGGCCACCGGCAAACGCCTTGATCGGCGGCACGTTGCTGGTGTTGTTGATCAGCATGGCGCTGGTCGGTGTGTTCTGGACACCTTACGACCCGCTGAAAATCGATCTGCTGTCGCGCCTCAAGGCCCCCTCGGCGCTGCATTGGCTAGGCACCGACGAGTTTGGCCGTGACGTGCTCAGCCGCCTGATCATCGGTGCGCGCACCAGTTTGTGGATCAGCTTGCTGACGGTGTGCCTGGCGCTGTTTTTCGGCAGTGTAATCGGCATGCTCGCCGGTTACCTGCGGGGCTGGACCGATCGCCTGCTAATGATGATCAACGATGCATTGCTCGCGTTCCCTGGCATCCTGATGGCGTTGGGCTTGATGGCGATCATCGGGGCCAGCCAGTACGGCATCGTTCTGGCCTTGAGCATCGCCTACACGCCGTCGGTGGTTCGGGTGGTACGTGGCAGCGTGCTGTCGCTGCGAGAACGCGAGTTCATCGAGGCCTCACGGGTCATCGGCAACAGCGAGTTCTACACGTTGTATCGGCACATCGCCCCCAACTGTGTCGCGCCACTGTGCGTGCTCGCCACAAGCATGTTCGGCTGGACGCTGCTGTCGGAAAGCGCCTTGAGCTTCCTCGGCCTGGGTGTTCCGCCACCCGCAGCGACCTGGGGCAACATGCTCGCCGCCAGCCGCCCGTACATTGCCAATGCCACCTGGCTCGGCCTGTTCCCGGGGTTGTTCATCGCCCTGGCGCTGGTCGCCATCAACCTGTTCGGCGACGCCCTGCGCGACCGCCTCGACCCTCGAATGAGCCGTTGATCATGCCCAGTCAAAAACTGTTGCTTGAAGTCGACCACCTGCTGATCCGCGCTGGCGCCGAAGGCCCGTTGGCGGTCAACGACCTGAGTTTCACCGTCGCACCTGGCGAGATTGTCGCGCTGGTGGGCGAATCCGGGAGCGGCAAGACCATGGCCGCTCGCGCAGCGATTGGCCTGCTGCCACTGCCGATGGAAGTCTGTGGCGGTGCGATTCGCTTCGAAGGCCAGGACCTCAATCAGCTGAGCTGTGCGCAATTGCGTGATATCCGCGGTGCGCGAATCGGCATGGTGTTCCAGGAACCGATGGTTTCGCTCAACCCGGCCATCCGCATTGGCGAGCAAATGGCCGAAGGTCTGCGCCTGCACACCGACCTGGGCAAGGCACAGATTCGCCAACGCTGCGTGGACATGCTGACGCGTATCGGCATCACCGACCCCGAGCGCTGCCTGAGCGCCTATCCCCATGAGTTTTCCGGCGGCATGCGCCAGCGGATCATGCTCGCTTCGGTGATGCTGCTGCGCCCGGCGTTGCTGATTGCCGACGAACCCACCACCGCCCTCGACTGCCTGGCGCAACTGGACGTGATCGAGCTGATGCTGGAGCTGACCCGCGAGCAAGGCACGGCGATCCTGTTCATCAGCCACGACCTGTCGCTGGTGGCGCGTTACGCCCACAAGGTGGTGGTCATGCGCCACGGTCAGGCCGTGGAGCAAGGTTCGATCAATCACATCCTGTTGGCACCGCAACACGCCTATACCCGCCAATTGCTCGAAGCGTTGCCCAAGCGCGGCGAACTGGCCGCGTTGCCAGCGACCGACAAACCGCTGGTGGAAATCACCGGTGTCAGCATCGAGCATCCGGGTCAGGCGCGGTTCTGGGGTCAATCGCAACCCAAGCGCGCCGTTCACAGTGCCAACCTGAGCATCGCACCCGGTGAAACCCTGGCATTGGTCGGCGGCAGTGGTTCGGGTAAAACCACACTGGGCCGCGCACTGGTGGGACTGGTCAAGCCCTGTGCCGGCGAGATTCGTTTCAAGGGCGTCGATATCCTCAAGGCCGGTCAGCGTGATCATCGGCTGCAATGCCAGATAATCTTTCAAGACCCCTACTCGTCCCTCGATCCGCGGATGCGCATTGGCGAAACCCTCGCCGAACCGTTGCGCCATCTGCCGGAGCTGAGCGAGGAGCAAAAACGTCAGCGTGTCGCCACCACGCTGGTGGATATCGGTTTGTCGGAAGCGTTCATGGAGCGCTTTCCCCATCAACTGTCGGGTGGACAACGCCAGCGGGTGGCCATCGGCCGAGCGCTGGTGCGGCACCCGCAACTGGTGATCGCCGACGAACCGATCTCGGCGCTGGACATGACCATCCAGAAACAGATCCTCGAACTGTTCGAGCGCTTGCAGGCGCAGTACGGCTTTGCCTGCCTGTTCATTTCCCATGACCTGGCGGCCGTCGAACGCATCGCCCATCGAGTGGCGGTCATGCACCAGGGCCATATCGTGGAAATCGGCAGTCGCGAAGCGGTCTTCGATAAGCCCTTGCATCCCTACACCCGCCAATTGCTGGCAGCGGCCAGTCCATTGGAACAACTGGCAAGCGGCGGTTACCGGCTGCGACCAAAACCCGAAAACCTGCAGCCCACGCCTTAGTCATTACTGACCTCACCTAGGGCGCTTTCAGACACCACTGAATGCGCCCATGGCGAAGCCATGCCCCCAAAAAAAACAACAAGCCCTCACAGGAGCCAACACCATGAACGCACGACTCATGCAGCACTTGACCTTGATCGGCGGCACCAGCCTGCTGCCGATGGCCGCCGAAGCGGAATTCCTCAAGGACAGCAAGGCCACGCTGGACTTGAAAAACTACTACTTCAACCGCGACTACCGCGAAGGTAATGGCCAGTCCAAGCGTGATGAATGGGCCCAGGGATTTCTGCTGAACCTGCAGTCGGGCTACACCGAAGGCACGGTCGGTTTTGGCCTGGACGCACTCGGCATGCTCGGACTGAAGCTCGACTCCAGCCCGGATCGCTCCGGCAGCGGTTTGTTGTCCCGAGAAAGCACAGCCGAACCGGGTAAACCGAGTTACGCCAGGCGTGCCCACGACAGCTATTCCAAGGTAGGCCTGACCGCCAAGGCCCGCGTTGCCAAGAGCGAGCTGCGTGTCGGCCATTTGCTGCCCGACCTGCCGCTGTTGCAACCGAACACCAGCCGAGTGTTGCCGCAGAGCTTCGAAGGCGCCCTGCTCAGCTCGAGCGACATCAAGGGCCTGACCTTACGCGGCGGGCAGATCGATCAGGTCAAACAGCGGGAATCGACCAACTACGAAAAGATGGGGCTGACCAGCCAGAACGGCGCTTACAAGAGCTCGGCAAAAAGCGATGAATTCCGTTTTGGCGGCGCTGATTACCGGTTCAACCCAACGCTGACGGGTAGCTATTACTACGCGCAGCTCGAGGACATTTATCAGCAGCACTATGTCGGTCTCAAGCACAGCCTGGCGCTGGGCGGCGGCACCCTGAAAAGCGATATCCGCTATTTCAGCGCCGACGCCGCCGGTGCAGGCCTGGCCGGCACCGTCGACAACCGCGCCTTGAGCACGCGCTTCATGTATGCGATTGCCGGACACTCCATCGGTGGTGGCTTCCAGCAGCAGTACGGTGAAACGCCGTTTGCGTATGTCGACGGCAGCAACACCTACCTGTTCACCGAATACCAACTGAGCAACTTTTCACAAACCAGGGAACGCGCCTGGCACGCCCGCTACGATTTTGACTTTGCTACCGTGGGCATTCCGGGGCTGTTGTTCTCCACGCGCTACGCCAAGGGCGATCAGGCGCAGATCAAAAGATTTGCCGGCGAAGGCCGGGAATGGGAGCGTGACATCGACCTGGGCTACACCATCCAGAGCGGCCCGCTGAAAAACGTCAGCGCCCGCTGGCGCAATGGCATGAGCAAAAGCAACTACCAACGCGACACCAACGAAAACCGCCTGGTCCTCAGTTACAGCGTCAAACTGTGGTAAGACGACATTGAAGATCGCAGGCTGCGCCAACTCCAACAAAGAGCTGGCATAGCCTGCGATCTTTCCATGTGCAAAATAGTATCAGTGCAAGTGCTACCAATGATTTGTCATCGCGTGTGTTGAGGGCTGTAATCAGCCTCAGATTCTTCCTACCTCCGGAAGACACAAAAACAATAACTGTCCTTCTGCTGCCCCCAGGGCTCAGAAGAGGAGTGCGCGATGAAACCCACTGTAAAAGCTCTGCTTGCCTGCACCTGCATGACCCTCAGCAGCGTCAGCCTTGGCGCACAAACCCTGACCATTGCCACCGTCAACAACAGCGACATGATCCGCATGCAAAAGCTCTCGAAAACCTTCGAGGCCGAGCACCCGGAGATCAAGCTCAATTGGGTGGTGCTGGAAGAAAACGTCCTGCGTCAGCGCCTGACCACCGACATCGCCACCCAGGGCGGCCAGTTCGATGTGTTGACCATCGGCATGTACGAAGCTGCACTGTGGGGCGCCAAGGGCTGGCTGGAACCGATGAAGGACCTCCCTGCCAGTTACGCGCTCGACGACGTCTTCCCTTCCGTGCGTGAAGGCCTGTCGGTCAAGGGCACGCTGTACGCCCTGCCGTTCTATGCCGAAAGCTCCATGACCTATTACCGCACCGACCTGTTCAAGGACGCAGGCCTGGCCATGCCCGAGCATCCGACCTGGGAGCAGATCGGCGAATTCGCTGGCAAACTCAACAAACCCGACCAGGAACAGTACGGTATCTGCCTGCGCGGCAAGACCGGCTGGGGCGAGAATATGGCGCTGATCACCACCATCGCCAACGCCTACGGCGCACGCTGGTTCGATGAGAAGTGGCAGCCGGAATTCAGCGGTCCCGAGTGGAAGAACGCACTGAGCTTCTACGCCGACACCATGAAAAAGTCCGGCCCGCCGGGTGCTTCCAGCAACGGCTTCAATGAGAACCTCGCGCTGTTCAACAGCGGCAAGTGCGCGATCTGGGTCGACGCCAGCGTTGCCGGTTCGTTCGTCACCGACAAGACCCAAAGCAAAGTCAGCGACCACGTCGGCTTCACCTACGCGCCCCATCAAGTGACCGACAAAGGCTCGGCCTGGTTGTACTCCTGGGCACTGGCGATCCCCACCAGCTCCAAAGCCAAGGACGCGGCAAAAACCTTCAGTGCCTGGGCCACCTCCAAAGAGTACGGCGCGCTGGTGGCCGAGAAGGACGGTATCGCCAACGTGCCGCCTGGCACTCGCGCTTCGACCTACAGCGCGGCCTACATGAATGCCGCGCCGTTCGCCAAGGTCACGCTGGAATCGCTGAAGGTCGCCGATCCGGGCAAACCGACCCTCAAGCCGGTGCCCTATATCGGCATCCAGTTGGTGACCATTCCCGAGTTCCAGGCCGTTGGTACCCAGGTCGGCAAGCTGTTCTCCGCCGCGCTGATCGGCCAGACCACCGTCGACCAGGCCCTGGCGGCGGCCCAGCAAACCACCGAACGTGAAATGAAGCGCGCGGGTTATCCCAAGTAACCCGGAAACCCCTGTGGGAGCGAGCCTGCTCGCGATGAGGCCATGACATTCAACATCGATGTCGGCTGATCAATCGCCATCGTCGGATCGCCGCCCGGAGCAAGCTCGCTCCCACACTGGATCTTCATTTGCCTGTTCTCAATCGGTTGTGATCGCCATGAATACCTCGACTCTCAAAGCACAAATGGACATTCCGGCGCCGCTGCGTAAAAGCCGGCTGGCCAACCCGGGCTGGTTTCTGGTCAGCCCTTCGGTGGCGCTGTTGCTGCTATGGATGATCGTGCCGCTGGGCATGACCCTGTACTTTTCGCTGATCCGCTACAACTTGCTGTACCCCGGCGACAACGCGTTCGTCGGGCTGGAGAACTTCAGCTACTTCCTGACCGATTCGGGCTTCCTGCCGGGCGCCACCAATACCTTGTTGCTGGTCGGCAGCGTGCTGCTGATCAGCGTGGTGTTCGGCGTATTGATCAGCGCCTTGCTGGAGGCCAGTGAGTTTCTTGGCCGCGGCATCGTGCGAGTAATGTTGATCTCGCCGTTCTTCATCATGCCCACCGTCGGCGCGCTGATCTGGAAGAACCTGATTTTCCATCCGGTCTCGGGGATTCTCGCGGCCGTGTGGAAGCTCTTCGGCGCGCAACCGGTGGACTGGCTCGCGCACTATCCGTTGCTGTCGATCATCATCATTGTCTCGTGGCAATGGCTGCCCTTCGCGATCCTGATCCTGATGACCGCCATGCAATCCCTCGACCAGGAACAGAAAGAAGCGGCACGCCTGGATGGCGCCGGCCCCGTCGCGATCTTCTGGCACCTGACCCTGCCGCACCTGGCGCGACCGATTGCGGTGGTGGTGATGATCGAAACCATCTTCCTGCTCTCGGTGTTCGCCGAAATCTTCACCACCACCAACGGCGGCCCCGGCTACGCCTCGACCAACCTCGCGTACCTGATCTACAACCAGGCGCTGGTGCAGTTCGACGTCGGCATGGCCTCGGCCGGTGGCTTGATCGCGGTGGTGATTGCCAACATTGCGGCGATCATCCTGGTGCGGATGATCGGCAAAAACCTGACAGACAAAGCCTGAGGCCTGCCATGACTCTTCAACAAACCCGCCGCCTGCAAAGCCTGCTGCTGGGCACCCTGGCCTGGGCCATCGCGATCCTGATTTTCTTCCCGATCTTCTGGATGGTGCTGACCAGTTTCAAAACCGAGATCGACGCGTTCGCCACGCCGCCGCAGTTCATCTTCACGCCAACGCTGGAGAACTACCTGCACGTCAACGAGCGTAGCGGCTACTTCAGCTTCGCCTGGAACTCGGTAGTGATTTCGTTCAGCGCGACAGCGCTGTGCCTGCTGATCGCAGTGCCGGCGGCGTACTCGATGGCGTTCTACGAAACCCAGCGCACCAAGGGCACGCTGCTGTGGATGCTCTCGACCAAGATGCTGCCGCCGGTGGGCGTGCTGATGCCGATCTACCTGCTAGCCAAGAGTTTCGGCCTGCTCGATACGCGGATCGCGCTGATCATCATCTACACGCTGATCAACCTGCCGATTGTGGTCTGGATGATTTACACCTACTTCAAGGACATTCCCAAGGACATCCTCGAAGCGGCGCGACTGGACGGCGCCACACTGTGGCAGGAAATGGTCCGGGTGCTGCTGCCGATCGCCAAGGGCGGACTGGCATCGACCGTGTTGCTGTCGCTGATCCTGTGCTGGAACGAGGCGTTCTGGTCACTGAACCTCACCTCGTCGAAAGCCGCGCCATTGACTGCGTTGATCGCCTCGTACTCCAGTCCCGAAGGGTTGTTCTGGGCCAAGTTGTCGGCGGTCTCGACCCTGGCCTGCGCACCGATCCTGATCTTCGGCTGGATCAGCCAGAAACAACTGGTCCGCGGCCTGTCCTTTGGCGCCGTGAAATAACGCCCCTTTCGAATCATTAAAAGTGGAGGCCCGTCATGGCCCACCTGAAAATCAAAAATCTGCAAAAAGGTTTCGAAGGCTTTTCCATCATCAAAGGCATCGACCTTGAAGTGAATGACCGCGAGTTCGTGGTCTTCGTCGGCCCGTCCGGCTGCGGCAAATCGACCCTGCTGCGGCTGATCGCCGGGCTGGAAGAAGTCACTGCCGGCAGCATCGAACTGGACGGACGCGACATCACCGAAGTCAGCCCGGCCAAGCGTGACCTGGCGATGGTGTTCCAGACCTATGCCCTCTACCCGCACATGAGCGTGCGCAAGAACATGTCCTTCGCCCTCGACCTGGCCGGAGTGAACAAGGCCGAGGTAGAGAAAAAGGTCAACGAAGCGGCACGAATTCTCGAGCTCGGGCCGATGCTCGAACGCAAGCCGAAACAGCTCTCCGGTGGCCAACGCCAGCGCGTGGCGATCGGCCGGGCGATTGTGCGCAACCCGAAAATCTTCCTGTTCGATGAACCACTGTCCAACCTCGACGCCGCCCTGCGGGTACAGATGCGCCTGGAGCTGGCGCGACTGCATAAAGAACTGCAAGCAACGATGATCTACGTGACCCACGACCAGGTCGAAGCCATGACCCTGGCTGACAAAGTCGTCGTGCTCAACGGTGGTCGGATCGAACAGGTCGGCTCGCCGCTGGAGCTCTATCACCAGCCGGCCAACCTGTTTGTCGCAGGCTTTCTCGGCACCCCGAAAATGGGCTTTCTCAAGGGCAAGGTCACCCGTGTCGAACGCCAGAACTGCGAAGTGCTACTGGACGCCGGCACTCGCATCACATTGCCGCTGAGCGGTGCCAACCTGAGCATTGGCGGCGCGGTGACGCTGGGTATTCGTCCGGAACACCTGAACCTCGCGTTACCCGGCGACTGCACCTTGCAAGTCACCGCCGACGTCAGCGAACGCCTGGGCAGCGACACCTTCTGCCACGTTCTGACCGCCTCCGGTGAAGCGCTGACCATGCGCATTCGCGGCGATCTGGCGAGCCGTTATGGCGAACAACTGAGCCTGCATCTGGACGCCGAACACTGCCACTTATTCGATGCCAGCGGGGTGGCGGTGGCCAGACCGCTGCGTGCCGCTGCCTGATTGCCGAGACCCGACATGAAACTGAACAAGCCCAACCTTACCCGTCTGGCAGCTGAAGTGGCTCTGCCCGCCTACCCCCTGAGTGCGACTCGCCAGGGTATCGCACACATCGGCGTCGGCGGTTTCCATCGCGCCCATCAGGCCTATTACACCGATGCCTTGATGAACACTGGAGAAGGCCTGGACTGGAGCATCTGCGGCATCGGCCTGCGTGCCGAAGATCGCCGCGCCCGGGATGACCTGGCCAGCCAGGATTACCTGTTCACGCTGTTTGAGCTGGGCGACAGCGGCGACACCGAAGTACGGGTCATCGGTGCCATCAGCGACATGCTGCTGGCCGAAGACGGTACCCAGGCGCTGATCGATAAACTCGCCAGCCCGGGCATTCGCATCGTCTCGCTGACTATCACCGAGGGCGGTTATTGCATTGACGACAGCACGGGCGAGTTCATGGCCCAACTGCCACAGATCCAGCATGACCTGGCGCATCCGAACTCACCGAAAACCGTGTTCGGCTTCCTCTGTGCGGCCCTGGCCAAACGCCGCGCCGCCGGTATTCCAGCGTTCACCTTGATGTCCTGCGATAACCTGCCACACAACGGCGCGGTCACCCGTAAGGCGCTGCTGGCCTTCGCCGCCCTGCGCGATGCCGATCTGCGGGACTGGATCGCCACAAACGTCAGTTTCCCCAACGCCATGGTCGACCGCATCACCCCAATGACCAGCTCGGCTCACCGCTTGCACCTGCACGACGAACACGGCATCGACGATCTATGGCCAGTGGTCTGCGAACCCTTCGTGCAATGGGTGCTGGAAGACAACTTCGTCAACGGTCGTCCAGCCTGGGAAAAAGTCGGCGTGCAGTTCACCGACGACGTCACGCCTTACGAAGAGATGAAAATCAAACTGCTCAACGGCAGCCATCTGGCCCTGACTTACCTGGGCTTTCTCAAGGGCTATCGCTTCGTCCACGAAACCATGAACGATCCGCTGTTCGTGCGTTACATGCGCGCCTACATAGACCTGGACGTAACGCCGCAATTGGCGCCGGTGCCGGGCATTGACCTGACGCAGTACAAGAACACCCTGGTCGAACGATTCTCCAATCAGGCGATTGCCGATCAACTGGCGCGGGTATGCTCCGACGGCTCGTCGAAGTTTCCGAAATTCACCGTACCGACCATCAACCGCTTGATTGCCGATGGCCGCGAGACCCGACGTGCGGCGTTGGTGGTGGCAGCGTGGGCGATTTACTTGAAGGGCGTGGATGAGAATGGCGATACCTACTCGATTCCCGACCCGCGGGCGGAGTTCTGTCAGGCGCTGGTGGCCGATGATGCGTTGATCACTCAGCGGTTGCTGGAGGTTGAGGAGATCTTTGGCACGGCAATCCCCCATTCTGCGGAGTTCGTTGCAGCGTTCGAGTGGTGCTGCAACAGCTTGCGTGAACATGGCGTGACGCGAACGTTGGAGCGGGTGTTGAACGATTTCGGTTGAGGGTCATTGAGAGCCCCCCTCACCCTAACCCTCTCCCCAAGGGGCGAGGGGACTGACCGAGTTGATTATGACAACTACTGCGACCTGAAACATCGAGCCGAACTCAGGTTCTGAAAACTATGGAGATCAGCTCCCTTTCCCCTCTCCCCCCTGGGGAGAGGGTTGGGGTGAGGGGTGGCTCTTGAACCAAACGCAGATTTCATGGAACGACCCGAGAAAAACTACGCAATGACAAACCCAGCATTCTTCCTAGGCATCGACTGCGGCACCCAAGGCACCAAAGCGCTGATCCTCGATTCGCGCAGCGGTAAAGTCCTCGGTCAGGGCGCCGCCGCCCACAGCCTGATCAGCGACGCCAATGGCCGTCGCGAACAAGACCCCGCCCAATGGCTTGAAGCCTTGACCCTCGCCACTCGCCAGGCCTTGCTCGCCGCCAACATCAGCGGCCAGGAGATTCTCGGCATCGGCGTCTCAGGCCAGCAACACGGCCTGGTCCTGCTCGATGAACAAGGCCAGGTCCTGCGCCCGGCCAAGCTCTGGTGCGACACCGAAACCACCGCAGAAAACCAGCGATTGCTGGCGCATCTGGGCGGTGAAAGCGGCTCACTGGAACGCCTCGGCGTGGCCATCGCACCGGGCTATACCGTGTCCAAACTGTTGTGGACCCAAGAGCAGCATCCGCACGTTTTCGCCCGCATTGCTCACATTCTGTTACCCCACGACTACCTCAACTATTGGCTGACCGGGCGCTGCTGCAGCGAGTTCGGCGATGCTTCGGGTACCGGCTACTTCAATGTGCGAAGCCGCCAATGGGACCTAGAGCTACTGGGCGACATCGATCCCAGTGGCCGCTTGCAAGCGGCGCTGCCCGAACTGCTGGAGGCGCATCAGGCGGTCGGCACGATTTTGCCGAACATCGCCGAACGGTTGGGCATCAACCCAAAGGCGCTGGTCGCCAGCGGTGGCGGCGACAACATGATGGGCGCCCTCGGCACCGGCAATATCCAGCCGGGTGCAATCACCATGAGCCTGGGCTCTTCGGGCACCGTGTATGCCTACGCCGAGCAGCCCAACGTCAGCCCGGACGCGTCAGTCGCGACGTTCTGTTCCTCCAGCGGCGGCTGGCTGCCGTTGATCTGCACGATGAACCTGACCAACGCGACCAGCGCCGTGCGTGAGCTGTTCGATCTCGACCTCTCACAATTCAATGCCCGGGTCGAGCAGTCACCGATCGGCGCCGAAGGCGTGAGCATGCTGCCGTTCCTCAACGGCGAGCGCGTCCCCGCCCTGCCCCACGCCACGGGCAGCCTGCTGGGGCTGAACATGACCAACCTGACCCAGGCCAACCTTTGCCGCGCAGTGGTTGAAGGCACTACCTTCGGTTTGCGTTATGGCCTGGACCTGCTGCGCCACAACGGATTGCAGAGCCGCAGCATTCGCCTCACCGGTGGCGGCTCGAAAAGCCCGGCATGGCGGCAGATGGTCGCGGACATCATGAATACCCCGGTGGTGTGCACCGAACACAGCGAGGCGGCAGCCCTCGGTGCAGCGATTCAGGCGGCGTGGTGCGAGTCGGCCGCCGGTACCCAGCAAAGTCTGTTGGCGTTGTGCGAGCGCTGTGTCAGCCTTGACCCCACCAGCGAAACCCAACCCATTGCGGCGAATGTAGCGGCCTACCAACAGGCCTATGAGCGTTATCGCCAACAGGTCGCAACCCTTTAAAGAGTGAACAACTATGTATCTGGTGTGTGGAGAAGCACTGTTCGATTTCTTCAGCGAAAACGCGGTGAGCGGTCAGGCCTCGACCGTGAACTACAAGGCAATTGCCGGCGGATCACCGTTCAACGTGGCGGTCGGCTTGCGCCGATTGGGGGTGGACTCGGCGCTGTTCGCCGGGCTGTCCACCGACTACCTCGGCCGTCGCTTGCAGCAGGTGCTGGCGGACGAAGGGGTGCGTGCGGATTATTTGCTGGACTTCGACGCACCCACCACACTGGCGATGGTTGCGGTGGGTGCCAACGGCTCGCCACATTACAGCTTTCGCGGTGAAGGCTGCGCTGATCGTCAGCTCACGCTCGCCCATCTGCCAGAGTTGAGCGATGAGGTGCGCGGTCTGCACATCGGTTCGTACTCGCTGGTGGTGCAACCGATTGCCGATACGCTGCTGGCGCTGGTGCGCCGGGAAAGCGGCAAACGCCTGATCAGCCTCGACCCGAATGTACGACTCAATCCCGAACCGAACATCGAGTTATGGCGCTCACGGATTGCCGAGTTGGTAAAGCATGCCGACCTGATCAAGGTCAGTGACGAAGACTTGAGCCTGCTGTATCCAGGCCGCGAGCCGCAGAGCGTGATCGACGGCTGGCTGGAATATCGCTGCCAATTGGTGTTCCTGACCCGTGGCGGCCAGGGCGCGACGGTGTTCAGCCGCCGCCACGGCAGCTGGTCCGCACCGGCAAGCAAAGTGGTCATTGCCGACACCGTCGGTGCCGGTGACACCTTCCAGGCTGCGTTGATCACCTGGCTGACCGAGCAACAGCTCGATTCAGTCGACGGCTTGCAGCGCTTGAGCCGCGAACAGATCGACACGATGCTCAGGTTCGCCATCAGCGCAGCGGCGCTGACCTGCAGCAAGACCGGGCCGGATTTGCCGTATCGGCACCAGTTGGAAATGCGCTGAATGTGAGGGCCTCTTCGCGAGCAAGCCCGCTCCCACAGGAGATCTGAGTCGTATGCAGAGTTTGCATCACATGAAGATCCAATGTGGGAGCGAGCCTGCTCGCGATGGCATTCTGTCAGGCGCTACAGAATCGAAAAGTTGTAACTCACAATCAACCGGGTCTCATCCACATCCCGGGCGAACTGCTCGTAGTTGGTCCGGTACGTCGCGTTGCGTAGCCGCAGGCTCAGGTCCTTGAACGTCCCACTCTGCACTACATACTTGAGCTCGCTGTCGCGCTCCCACTCCTTGCCTTCCTGCTCGCTGCCCGGCACCTTGATGTGATCGCCATTCACATAGCGGGTCAGGAAGCTCAAGCCATTGAGGCCGATGGCCTTGAAGTCGTAGTCGTAGCGCAACTGCCAGGAACGCTCCTGGGCCGCAGCGAAGTCGTTGACCTGCACATAGTTGACCAGATACGGGTTACTGCCATCCAGGTACGGCATCGAGTTGTCACCGATCATTCGCTGCCAGCCGGCGCTCAGCGTGTGACCGTCGAGGGTGTAGCCGAGCATGCCACTCAAGGCGCGGTTCTCAATGGAGCCGGCGCGAGCGGCGCCGCTGTCGGCACTATCGAGTACACGCAGGTCAGCCTTCATCAGGCCCGAGCCTAACGGCTGGTTGGCCAGCAAACCGACAAAGTGCTGACGGTAGATGTCTTCCAGTTCGGCGTAGTGATACTGAGCGCTCAGGCGTTCGTTGAACTTGTAATCGATGCCATACATATCGAAGTGATCAGCCGTGACGTTGCAGGCGTAACGCTTGTTCTTGCAGTGCACGCGGATGTCCTCGGCGTCGGTGGAGTCCCGGGCGGTGTACTTGTCCAGGCGTGCGGCCGTGAAGGTCAGGTCCTTGAGTTCTTTCGATGTGAGCATTGCACCGTTGAACATCGTTGGCAGCAGACGACCGTCGTTGTATTTCAGCAACGGCAGGTCCGGCAGCAATGCGCCGTACTTCAGGACGCTCTGCGAAACGCGGACTTTGGCCGTCAGGCCCAGCTTGGCGTATTGGTCTTTCGAACCGCGTGGGTTCTCCCCGGTTGACGGCAACAAGCCGCTGTTGCTGCTGTCGGGGCTGGAATCAAGCTTGAGGCCGAGCATGCCCAATGCATCGACACCGAACCCAACGGCGCCTTCGGTGTAGCCCGATTGCAGATTGAGAATGAAACCCTGGGCCGACTCGTCACGTTTCGACGCACCCTGCTCGTTCGAGGTATGCCCGTCACGAAAATCGCGGTTGAAATACACCGTGCGCGATTCGACTTTGGCGCTGCTGTCTTCGATAAAACCGCTGGCCTGGGAGTGCGCGGTAAAACCTGCGCACAGGACTAAAGCGCCGAAACCCAGAGCCGGGCACGGAGTGATGAGGGGAAACGGGGGACGCATGAAAAAAAGCTCCAACAGTGCATCTTTGCGACAGGACAATCAGCCAACACAAATAGCGTTCATCCAGCGAAAGGGTTCGCCGCAATGAAGTAAAAAGTTACGGGGGTGATTGCCAATAGTGGCAGATGGCTGCTAGCTGACACAGGCGACTTTAGTCTGAAAATGACTGCCGACTCCTGCCCACCGATAAGTTACCCATAGCGCTTAACAACCTCGCACAGCTTACCGCCCCCCTGAATTCATTGGCCTGAACCCTGTAAATAGGGGTTTTCCCCATACCTGCCACAGCCCGCGTCTAGTCCATTTTCGCCTTGAACCAGCAGGTTTAATCCTGCACCATCGCCGCCTGGTTTTTCAAAGGACGGAATCAAAGGCATGCTGGATGCTAACGCTACCCATATTTCTCTCACCCTCGAAGGTGTTTCCACTGACCTTCAGGTGCTCAGTTTCGTTGGCCGTGAAGCCCTCAATCAGCCGTTCTGTTTTGACATCGAACTGGTCAGTTCCCGTCCCGACCTGAAGCTTGAAGAGCTGCTGCACAAACCTGCCTGCCTGACCTTCGGCGCTACCGGCGAAGGCGTCATTCATGGCCTGGTCTACCGCATCGCCCAAGGCGATTCGGGCAAAAGCCTGACGCGCTACAGCATCAGCCTGACGCCGCAGCTCAACTACCTGCGCCACAACCATGACCAGCAGATCTTCCAGCAGCTGAGCGTGCCGAAAATCATCGCCCAGGTCCTCGAAGCCCGCGGCATTCTGTCCGACGCCTACAGTTTCCAGCTGGGCGCGATCTACCCCGAGCGTGTGTACTGCGTGCAGTACGACGAGTCCGACCTGCATTTCATCCAGCGCCTGTGCGAAGAAGAAGGCATCCACTTTCACTTCCAGCACAGTGCCAGCGGCCACAAGCTGGTGTTCGGCGATGACCAGACGGTGTTCCGCAAACTGGCACCGGTGACCTATCAGCAAGACTCCGGCATGAGCGCCGACAAACCGGTGATCAAGCGTTTCAACCTGCGCCTGGAAACCCGCACCAGCCGTGTCAGCCGTCGCGATTACGACTTCGAAAAACCGCGCATCCTGCCTGAAGGCACGGCCAGCAGTGCATTCCTGCCAGACCTGGAAGACTACGACTACCCCGGCCGTTTCACCGACCGCGAACGCGGCAAGCAACTGGCAACCCGCGCCCTGGAACGTCACCGCAGCGACTACCAGCTGGCCGAAGGCAAAAGCGATCAGCCGATCCTGGTCAGCGGGCATTTCCTGGCCCTAAGCGAACACCCACGCGCCGAGTGGAACGACCTGTGGCTGCTGCTGGAAGTCATTCACGAAGGCAAACAGCCGCAAGTGCTCGGCGAAAACGTCACCAGCGACGTCACCCAGAACAAGGATGACTTCCACCAGGGTTACCGCAACCGCTTCCTCGCCACCCCGTGGGACGCGCACTTCCGCCCTGCCCTCGAACACCCGAAACCGAAAGTCCTGGGTAGCCAGACCGCGGTGGTCACCGGTCCCAAAGGCGAAGAAATCCACTGCGATCAATACGGCCGCATCAAGGTGCAATTTCACTGGGATCGTGACGGCCAGGCCGACGACAAGACCAGCTGCTGGGTCCGCGTCGCCACCGGCTGGGCCGGTAGCGCCTACGGCGGCATCGCCATCCCGCGTATCGGCATGGAAGTGCTGGTGACCTTCCTCGAAGGCGACCCCGACCAGCCGCTCGTCACCGGCTGCCTGTACCACAAGGAAAACGTCGTCCCCTACGACCTGCCGGCGAACAAGACCCGCAGCACCTTCAAGACCCTCAGCTCACCGGGCGGCAAGGGCTACAACGAGTTCCGCATCGAAGACAAGAAAGGTGCCGAACAGATCTACCTGCACGCCCAACGCGACTGGGACGAAAACATCGAGCACGACCAGAAAATCCGCGTCGGCAACGAACGCCACGACACCGTCGAAGCCAACACCCTCACCGAACTCAAGGCCGAAGAGCACCGCATCACCCATCTGGATCGCAAAACCGAAGCACGGGCCGATGATCACCTGACGGTCGGGGTGACCCAGCACATGAAGGTCGGCACGGCGCAGTTTGTAGAAGCCGGGACGGAGATTCACTACCACGCGGGTGAAAAGGTCGTGGTGGAAGGTGGGATGGAACTGACGGCCAAGGCTGGGGGGAGTTTCGTCAAGGTTGATGCGGGGGGTGTGACGATTAGTGGGGCTGAGGTGAAGGTGAATTCCGGTGGCTCGGCGGGGAGCGGGACGGGGATCGGGATTTTGATGCCTGGGCTGCCGTTGATTGCTGATCAAGCTCGGGCGGGGAACATACTTAAATCCGGTACGGCAAACAGTGAGAAGTTTGACGAGCAAATTCGCTTTGTGACCGGGCTTGGACAACCTATCAAGTCCGTGAAAGCCGCCATTATTGTTCCTTCCTCAGTAGCTCCGAAGATTTCAAAAAGTAATGCAGACGGCCTTCATCCTCGTGTCGAAACGGACACTGCCGAGACGGCAGAAGTCCATTTGATGTGGGACGAACTGATTGTGCCGCCGGGCTCTGACGATTACGAAGCGAGTAGAAATAAATGAGCGCACCCGTAGCTACTTTTAAGACCAATAGCCAGAGCTGCTCTGTTAAAGACGTTACCTTGAAGTGCGACAAGCTGTGGACGATGGGGCAACAGGAAGCGATTAGTCGCTTGAGTGTTCCGAAAAAGAGTGTTTTCTCTAAATCTACAAAAATGGTTCTGGTTTCAGATTTCGGTGCCCGAGCTGCGCGGATCGCTGCTGCTTATGCCGAGTTTTATCTGGAGCGCGGCGAAGACGGGAAACCGGATTTAAAAGGTCGATTTTACTGGATGGGGCTGGCCGCCTTTGCCAGTAAGCAGGTGAAATGCGGATTGGATTTTATTCCTGCAGAGCCTTACCTGACGATTGGAGTCCCCCCTATTGGCCAGCCACCTCTAAGGATTGGCAAGAAAGGGCTTGGCAAGGGAAATTTTTGGTTGTTTCAAGACATATTTGTATGGCACTGGTTTTATAAAAAACATCCGGATCAGTTCGATGAGTGCGCACCTGTTCGCAATGCGAAAAGTTGTGATGCGCAGGTGCAGATGAACATAGACCAGTTGCCGTGGGCCGACGAGGCTTTGCCTGTATTGAAGAATCTTTCTTTAACGCCAGATGTAAAGAAAGGATTTGAACGAATTAAGGACTCTGAGAGCACGTCAGATCCAGCAACTAAAAGAAATTTGCAATTGAAGTCACTTCTTGCCATTGCTGATCATGAGCAACGAAGGATTCTTCAGCCACTGATTTACAACGAATTCTTTTTTCAAGCGACATTGAAAGCCCAAGCTGCATTTGAGTGGGCTCCTTTTGTACCGGTACGAGTCGCCGCTTTCAGTACTGCGTGCGATGTAGATGATAAGGAATTAAGGGTTCAAATGGAAAAGGGAAACCTCTACAGCGAATCAGATCGTATGGAATTTATTGGAAAAATTGCTGCCCAGTATC
The DNA here is from genome assembly GCF_056396945.1 of Pseudomonas sp. 05N432. NCBI lineage: Bacteria > Pseudomonadati > Pseudomonadota > Gammaproteobacteria > Pseudomonadales > Pseudomonadaceae > Pseudomonas > Pseudomonas sp. 05N432. The sequence goes on from NZ_JBFTMM010000008.1 coordinate 135,629, forward strand.
ATAAGTTGATGGGTTTTAAAAAAGATTATATGGAAGAGCAAATTAAAACCATTGCCACTTGGAATAATGCAGTATGAGGCTCTATTGCTTTGTACTGTTTTTTTTGCTTAGTGCCTGTGGTGATGCAAGAGACATTGGGAGTGGTTCTATGACGGGCAAGAAGTCGACGATCGAAATTCAGCTACAGGAAGATATCAACACTTTGTTGACCGCAAGCTCTGTGAAGTTTTCTGAAGAGTGCATGTCGCAGGTGAACATGTGCTGGTACAAAATTGACAAGTCCTTTGGCGATGTTGATCTACCGTCTGTGAAGGTCAATGGGGCCTTGATACTTGATGATGTTGCAGCTGTGAGTATTGCGATTGATAAAGATGTAGGAAACAACATAGAAAGCCTTGATTTGTCCGTTAGATCTCTCCCTGACGGCAGTAAGCACAAAGAGTATCAGGCTTTCTTATACAGCCTGTTAGAAAAAATAAAATCAGCAGGCTGGACTCATTATTATGCGCCGTCCGATCCGCGGATATCAGGTTCGCAAATTGATAAGATTAGCTCGCCTGGTAAGGTGCTTGGAGACTATGTCCTGAGTCATCCATGGTTAGATCCTGACTATCGCCTGGATCTAGATCGCTGGCTGAAAGTAGACGATTTTTATGATTGGAATTTTTATAACAATGGAAATCACCTAACCCTGAGGGCACAGAGGCGCGACTCTGACGACGCTCCTAATGAACGTGGAWCATATTTGGTAAGTTTGAGTTTTACAACAGAGCGTGAATACTGGGCACCTGCGTTTAATGACTCAAAAGACAAGGCACGCTGGAAAGAGTTGTTGCCGGGCCTTCTTAAGAACTACAAAGCCATTCGTGATGTTCGTGAAAAAAAGGCTGTTGATGCGGGTATAGAAGTTGATAGCAGCTATCAAGACCMTCCGATTAAAGCGCTGAAATAAAATACTCTTCGTTGAAAGAGAGGGGAGTTAAGTTCCCCCCTCTCTTTTAAAATTTAAGTTTGAGCAAATTTGATGGCATATTTATGGGTATTAATATTTCTGGCGTTGGCGGGGTGCGATAACGCTAACCAGAGCTCCGTCGCTGTAACAGAGTCTACCAAGATAGAGGCCCATTCCGGGAATGATGCCACGCTGATTGGCAATAACATTCCCGACTTTTCTGATCAGACACCCATTATGTCTATTCGGGCCGGTGGAGACGATTGGGGCTTAGCCGATATCGCTCCGCTCGCGCCAGACCTTCCGGGCATCGTTGATCTTGGGCAAGTTGGCGAGCTTTGGATGGCGATGTTTCCTCCCACTTCGCTTGTTCAAGTAAGGTTTCTTGCTGGCCCGGACTCTCCTGTGACGCACGTGAGCATGGCGGTGGTGTTTTCAAATAGTCCGCTTCCCACCTATTTCGAGACGGATGCGCAGGGAGAATCGCCCGGGTATTACGTGCAAACGGGCGTCATCGCGAAGGTCTACTTCGTGTGGGATGAGTTGATTGTTCCGGAGGGTGCCGACGATTACGAAAAGAGTCGGAACAAGGGGTTGCTGCCGACGTTGCGTGATTGGCATCCCACTGAGGTTTTGATGCCCCGTCTCATGCAGTTGGTGCAGTAGAAAGACAGAGGACTTCAGGATCGCCAAACGGCCATCAACCAAGCTGTACGACACAATAAAAAGATTCGCACAAACAAGCCCGGTTTTTTGGGAGATGGGCTTGTTGTGCAATGGTTAGTCAGGCCGGCGCTGTCCACCCCAACATCCGCTGCTGAGCCACCTTCAACAGGTCGCAACCATCCTGAGTCAGCAAATACAGTGCATGGGTAATGTGCGGAATGTCTTGGACATCGCCGTGTTTGAAGCACTGGCAGTGCAGCGTCTCCAGCAGGTCGCTGGAGGCACGGATTCGCTGTAGAGCGGCTTCAAGTATGTCTTGGGGATTGGCCTCGGTATCGATGACCATTGGGTTTGAGTCGGTAACACCGCTTTTGATTGCGCGATAACGATCGGGTAATGAATTTAACGTAGGCATTAGGATTACTCGGTTGTTTGATAAATAACCGCACTAGGAGGACATGGATCTCCGCAGCGCGAATCATGAAACACATATGAACGGTTATTATCAGGTGACCAAACCCGTTCGCTGATTTTGCAGCGACGGCAAACAGTAAACCCTTGCCGCTAACTGGCGAAAGGCGACGATGCCTATGACGTTGTAGGAAGGAGCCGAAGCTTGCTCAGGTTTATATCGTAAACGCCTGACCCTCGGTGTCAGGGCGCCACCGTAGGCAATAGCGACCAAAAACCGCTCCACCCCGCTCCATCCCCCAAACACCCACCGAGCTTAACCCCCGCTTAATCCTGCGGTCTAAAATTAACTGGACCGCGTTCGCGCAGAATCTTCTGACGCCCTGCGCGGCAGGGTCGACATCGTCAGGTGTCGCGCTGACTTCACGTCTGCACCGGAGATTTCTCATGAACATGCGAACTTTACTGGTGGCCTCTGCCCTCGCCTGCACCGGGTTTACCGGGCTGGCGCTGGCCGACTCCGCACCTTCCCAACCTGTGCCGTATCACTACGGAATGTCGCTGCACGTCAAGAAAGTGGTTTCGATGACCGAGCCCGCAACGCAGGACTGCAAGGTGGTGACGGCGGAGATGAAGTTCATCGACAACGCGGGTAAGCAGGAGTACATCAGCTACCGCAAGCTATCGGATGCCTGCAGCTATCAGAACTGAGTCATGGCGCTGCGCAGCAGTATTTGGCGATGGGCGTGAGCGAGGCCAAAGGTTATGCTTTGGCCTCCCTTACTGCCGCAAGGATTCGCCATGCAGTTGTCGTTTCGCACACTGTCGATGTTTACCGCCGGTCTGAGTTTTGCGCTGGCGCTGGTCTGGGGCTTTATACCCGAGGTGATGCTGTCCATCTGGAGTATCGGGTACTCGGACGTGACAGGATTGGTGGCCAGACGAAGTGCGATGTTGTTTGTGGCGCTGGGCGTGATGTTTTATCAGGCGCGCAACGCGCCGCCGTCCGTTTCGCGTAGCGCGCTGAGCAGCGGTCTGGTGGTGGGGGTTTTCGGGCTGGCCACGCTGGGTGTCGGTGAATGGCTCACTGGCCACGCCGGCCCGGGTATCTTGCTGGCCGTGACAGTGGAGATCGCGCTGGGCCTGGCGTTTCTCCAGACCCGGCGTGTATCTGTCGAACTCGCAGAAACCGTGGATTAATGCGCGCGGACCTTTGACGCGAGCACATGGCTGCCGGGGGTGTGATCCTCCAGGTCGTGGCGTAATTCAGCGATCAGGTCGTTGATTTCACGACAGCCATTAAGAGCGTTCGCATCGATGCCGGTCACCACCAGATCCAGTTGATCCGTCTGGTGGTTGTCGTAGACCTTCACGGTCATCGACAGGTCCGGTGACAAGGTGCATTGGCAACGTTTAGGCAAAAAGCTGTGTTCAATGATATTGCGAAGTTCCAAGGCAGAAAGAAACATTACAACCCTCCCTTTTTATAGGACCATCGATCAATCGTCGGGTTAACCGCCGTCAGTCTTGTCCATCCTTATCTCGCGGTTTTTCCTGGCGTGTTTTTAATGCACTGGAATGAAGCATAAAGCATACCCGGGAATTCGCACGACGGGCCGTCAATAAATCAGCAATTTACGACGAACCGCCAAGTGGCCTCGTGCAAAACGCATGATTGCCACTCATCATCCCTCACGTTGCCAACTTTGCCGTCGTGGTTTGCATTGAGACGCCAGTGCATTGAGAATGCTTGCGTTCAATGATTCAACCAAGAGCAAGGAGGCATCATGCGCTCATCTATTCTCACCGCCGCAGCGGTACTGCTGTCCGGTCTGTCCACTCTGGCCAGCGCTGCGAAACTCGAAGACGTTGCCCCCTATCCCAAGGCTGAAAGCGGCTTTACCCGCCAGGTGATTCACCTCGCTCCGCAAACCCGGGAAGACAATTACCAGGTCGAAATCCTCGCTGGCAAAACCTTGACCGTAGATTGCAATCACCAGCGTCTGGGTGGCACGCTGGAGGAAAAAAACCTTGAAGGCTGGGGTTATCCGTTCTATCGACTGGAGAAAGTCAGCGGCCCGATGAGCACCCAGATGGCGTGCCCGGACGGCAAGCGCAAACAGGACTTCGTGCCGGTCATCGGTGAGGGTTTCCGGCTGCGTTACAACAGTAAGTTGCCGATTGTGGTCTACGTGCCGAAAGATGTCGAAGTGCGCTACCGGATCTGGTCGGCGTCGGACAAGGTCGATAAAGCCCGTCAAGAATAAATGGAGCGCGCACAATGATTACCTGCCACGTCAAATACGTGATCGACCCCTACCAACTCGCCGACTTTGAAGCCTATGCCAAGGCCTGGCTTGGTGTCGTCGAACGCTTGGGCGGTACGCACCACGGGTACTTCCTACCGTCCGAAGGCGCGAGCAATATCGCTTATTGCCTGTTCAGCTTTCCTTCGCTGGCAGACTACGAAAGCTACCGGCATATTGCCCTGACCGACACCGAAAGCACCGCGTTGGTGGCGCTGGTGCTGGAGAAGAAATTCATCCTCAGCTACGAGCGGACGTTTCTGCGTCCGCTGCTCGCCTGAATCCCCTTCAGCGACTTACACCGGAGCGCCGCTCAACGCGGCGCGCTCGGCCACATGTCGCAAGCTATCAAAATTGATATTGGCCCCCGAGTCGATCGCCACCAGGGTCTGCCCCTGTGCACCGGTTTGCGCCACGTACTTCTTGATTCCGGCTACGGCCAGCGCGCCGGATGGCTCGGTGATCGAGCGGGTATCGTCGTAGATGTTCTTGATTGCCGCGCACAGTTCGTCGTTGCTGACCGTGAGTACTTCATCAACGTGATGGCGGCAGATCTCAAAGCCATATTCACCGATCTGCGCGACGGCTACACCATCGGCGAAGGTGCCCACGCTTGGCAACGCCACCCGCTCTCCCGCCAGCATTGCCGCTTGCAGGCACGCGGAGTGTTCCGACTCGACGCCGATGATGCGGATCTCCGGCCGCAGGTATTTGACGTACGCGGCGATGCCGGCGATCAAACCGCCGCCGCCCACCGGGACGAAGATGGCATCCAATGGGCCTTGATGCTGACGCAGGATTTCCATGGCCACCGTGCCCTGCCCCGCGATCACGTCCGGATCGTCGAAGGGCGAAACAAAAGTGCGGCCGGTTTGCCGGGCCAGGTTCAATGCGTACTCCAGGGCGAACGGAAAGCTCTCGCCATGCAACACCGCATTCGCGCCACGACTGCGCACGCCAATCACTTTCAGCTCCGGCGTTGACGTGGGCATGACGATACTCGCCTCAATCCCCAATTCCCGCGCCGCCAGTGCCACGCCTTGGGCGTGATTGCCAGCGGACGCGGTGATCACGCCGCGAGCCTTCTGCTCGGCACTCAACTGGGCTAGCTTGTTGTAGGCACCACGAATCTTGAAGGAAAAGGTTGGTTGCAGGTCTTCACGCTTGAGCAGGATCTGGTTGCCCAACACCTCGGTTAACGCCGGGGCCATCTGCAAGGGTGTGCGCACTGCCAGTTCATAAACCGGCGCGGCGAGGATTTTTTTTACGTAGTGCCCAAGCAGGGCCTGCTTGGCGGTGACCGTGTCGGTGTTGGTGTCCATCAACGTCTCCTGGCTTTGTTCACGGCCCCGGAGACAGAAAATGAAAACCCGCCTCTAGGGCGGGTTGGGTGCAGTCGTCAGCTAGCCCGCCAAATAAGGAATGGCGGTAATAATGCTTGGCTGGCGGTGCGATACGGTGAAAGTCATGGCTCGAAATTAGCTGCGCGCGAAAGGCAAGTCAATGGCCAGTTTTCTGTCGAATGCGATAGTTGAGCGCTAAACGGGCTCCAGTGAAAACGTCAGCTCGATACGTCCGGTCCTCACCTTCACCGTGTTGAGCATTGGCGGGTGATGCCAGGCACTGAGTTGGGCACGTTGCGCGGCCGTACCGATGTTCAGTTGCGTCAATACTTCACAGACCACCGCATAGAGGACGGCCTGATTTCCGTCCTCGACTTTTACCGCAATACCCCGCGCCTGCTGGCCGGCAACACCACGCACACCCATTGCATAGCTCGCGTCGGCGCCGACCTTGCCCACCAGTTGACCGTTGAAGGCCTTCATCAGCGCCGTACAGAAACGGCCCTCCCCGGCGACCAGCTCAGGGTATGTGGTCATGGCTCGGTAAATCCGCGCCAATTCAGCTTCACGTGGAGACCGGGTACTTTCGTCGGTATCGGCAGCATTGGCTATTTTGGCAAAGAGCAACGCCAGCCGATCCAGTGCAAAAGCCGGCGTGGGCAGGTTGCAGCCATCGGTCGCCCACTGAATGGCGGCACCTGAAACCTCGCAAACCTCAGCCACCGTCTGCATCACCCGCTGCTGAAGCGGATGAGCTGGAAGGTGATACCCCTCCAGCGTTGCCCCCAGCGCTTTGGCGGCCGCCAACATTCCAGCGTGTTTACCTGAGCAATTGCTGCACACCGGACCGGGTACAAAATCGCTTTTGATCCAGGCCCGATAAACCTCATCCGAGATGGGTGGATGGCCGCCGCAGCGCATGTCTGCTTCACCGGTGCCGACCTTGGCCAGCATGCCCAGCGCTCGCTGGATATGTCGTGCTTCGCTGCTATGGGAACCGCACATCAAGGCCAGGTCAGCATCGTCCAGACCAAATTGTTCGAGTGCACCAGTTTCCATGACCGCCAACGCTTGGGCAGGTTTGGCGGCGGACCGTGCCAGCGTCATGCGCGATGAGTCACCAAAGCCGCTGAGCAAGCGGCCCTGAGCATCGACGACCGCGACATGCGCGATGTGGGTGTTTTCAACGCTATCGCCGCGGTAGACGACCGCGGCAATCGCCTGTTCCCTGTCCATGCGGTATTCCTGCTGATTACTTGAAAGCCATGCGCGGATGACGTCGCGCTGATTCAGGGGAGCGTAGCTTAAGGACATTGTTGGCGTACGCAATAGCTCACCAGGCTTGCCCGCGACGCTTGAGTTCGAGTCTGCGGACGAACTCCTCGAGCACCAGTGAATACAGATCGTCCTGCAAATAGGCGTCTTCGATACCGGCATCGATGTTCGGGTTATCGTTGACCTCGATCACCACCACTTTGTCGCCGGACTGCTTGAGGTCGACACCGTACAGCCCGTCGCCGATGAGGTTGGCGGTTTTCACTGCAAGGTCCACCACGGCCTTGGGCGCCTCATGAACCGCCAGGGTACGGCACTCGCCGTTGATATCCTGGCCCTTGGCTTTGTGGTTGTAAATCTGCCAATGGCCTTTGGACATGAAGTACTGGCAGGCGAAGATCGGTTTGCGGTTGAGCACGCCAATACGCCAGTCATACTCGGTATAGAAGAACTCCTGAGCCAGCAGCAATACCGAATGCTCGAACAGCTCAGCAGTGGCTTCGAGCAGGGCTTGCTGACTTTCAACCTTGATCACCCCTCGCGAGAAGCAGCCGTCAGGAATTTTCAGCACCAATGGAAAACCCAGTCGCTCGCCTACCCGCTCAAAATCTTCCGGTCGCTCCTTGTAGAGAATTTCCGTGGCCGGCATGCCCAGTTGATGACTGTTGAGCAAGTCCGTCAGGTAGACCTTGTTGGTACAGCGCAGAATTGACGCCGGGTCGTCCATCACCACCAAGCCTTCACTTTCGGCCTTTTTCGCAAACCGGTAGGTATGGTTATCGACGCTGGTGGTCTCGCGGATCAGCAACCCGTCATATTCGGCGATACGCGCGTAGTCCTTGCGTTCGATCAACTCGACATCGATGCCCAGGCCCTTGCCCACCCGGACGAAATTCTCCAACGCCCTGGCATTGGATGGCGGCAGCGCTTCCTGCGGATCGTGGAGGATAGCCAGGTCATAACGGGCCAGTCGGCGTGAACGCGGCAGGCGCCAGATCTTGCGACTGAAGTTGTCCAGAGCGTTAGCGAAGTGATCCTCCTGATCTTCTCGCAACTTATGTAACGCACCAGACTTGACGCCTTCAATGTGCCAGCCGTTACGTCGGCGAAACTCTACCAGCACGATCGGACAAGGGAACACTTCAAACAACTGACGCGCCAAATCCTGTAATGGTTCGATATTGGTCTTACCGAAATACAGCGTCAGAGTAAATCCTTCAGTGTCGCTGTAAAGGTGATTATTGAGCGCCTTGTCCAAGGTTTTATCCAAATCGTCCAGAGACAGGCCATACAGGGACTTACGCGTCAGTTCACTGATAGTTCGCACCGAAGGAATTACCTTGTGCCCGCGGGCTTCGGCCAGCAATGAGCAGTAGTAGCCGTGTCCCAGATACTTGTAGCTGCGGCACAGGTTGATCACCTGTACCCGCTTGCCCTGCTCGCTGCCACGGGTTTGCTCGAGATACTCCTGGGCACTGACGATGTCTTCACTGGGAAAGTAAGACGCCCAGTCTTCCTTGCGTTCGACAATAATAACCAACTGACTGGACGCTCTGGCAGCTTCCGATAAATAAGTTGCTTTGGTTATTGCTGTCGGTAAACGTTGCTCCGATACTTCACGCCAATKACCTTGTAGTGCTGACATAGTGATTGATCCGTTGGAGAACAAGACCTTTCCTATTAAGCACGAACTTTTTCGAAAGTCCCGTTTTGTTACGCAACTTTTACGGTGGTCATATGAATCTTGTCTTTCGCCTTGCAGTACCGAATGATCTGGCAGCACTCCTGGAACTTGAGCAGCAATGTTTCACCACCGACCGGCTCAACAGCCGTAATTTCCAGTGGATGATCAAGCGTGCCCACGGGCAGTTGATCGTCGCCGAGTGTGCGGATCAATTGCTCGGCTACGCCCTGGTGCTGTTTCACCGCGGTACCTCGCAGGCGCGGCTGTACTCGATTGCCATCTCGGTTCAAGCCCGAGGTGCTGGCCTGGGCAAACAACTGCTGGAGCGAATCGAGACTTGTGCGCGGGAACGCGACTGCACCTGTCTGCGACTGGAGGTGCGTACCGACAACCCGATAGCGATTGCGCTGTATGAACGTAGCGGCTACCGGCGCTTTGCGTTGATTCGCGACTTTTACGAAGACCATGCCGACGCCTTGCGCCTGGAAAAAACCATCCACGAACACCGTTCTGCCCGGAAGGATGGCGCCTGCGTTACGGTCACTACCACTCAATAACTGCTGGTGTCCGAATCTCGGGGGGCTGGCTTGGGCGCACTATACGGTTTGACTGTACCCGGCGCAGTCCCGCTGCGCGGATAGCCATTGCCGATCCCGCCGTTTTCCAGGGTCGGAGGACGGGGAACCGGCACGGTATTCGGCCCGCGAATGACCGGCGCGCTGGGCTGGGTGCCCTGCATGCTGTTGGGATTTACCCGGCGAATCGGGCTGTTGTAGGGGTTATCGGAGTTGTCAGGGAGATTCTGGGTCAGCAGGATCGGATGCTCCACCGTGGCAGCCAGCATGCCAATGTCTGCGCCGGCCTGGGTCAGAGTGCCCAGCAAGCCACTCAACGCCAGTGCGCTGGTACCGAGCACAAACCTGTTCATGGTGGAGTTCCTCCAGTACATGCAGATAGAGTCTTCGATAACACGCTACGCGCAGGATTCGCCCCTGTGAAGACAATACTCCAGCGCAGATATCACACCGATTGACCGCACCGCAAACCGGCCGGTAAACCTCACCGCGCCAGCAAAGGCTGCTGGCGCGTGGATCGTGTTCAGATCAATACAATAATGGCCAGCAAACCGCCGAAAATCGCCCACTTTTCCAGGTAGTAACGCGTCCGGTTGCGCTTTTTCAGTTCTTTACCGCGCAAACGAATTTTGTAGATTTTGCCGAAAAACCGGTTTATGCCACCGGTTTTATCGCCCGCATCGTTGGGCGCGCCAGCAGCGGACATCACGTTGCGGCTGAACCAGCGATTGAACGCTGTGGCCCAGCGGTATTTCAGCGGGCGCTCGATGTCGCAGAACAGGATGATGCGATTCTGCTGGGTGGTGTTCTCGGCGTAGTGAATGTAAGTCTCGTCGAACATCACCGCCTCGCCATCACGCCAGTGATAGCGCTCGCCGTCGACGTCGATGTAGCAACCCTCATCGTTCGGCGTGTCCAGACCCAGGTGGTAACGGTACGAGCCGGCATACGGGTCGCGGTGACGGACCAGTTTCGAGCCTGGTGGCAATTCGGCGAACATCGCTGCCTTGATCGAACCAATACTTTGCACCAGCTCCGTGGTACGCGGGCAGAGCTTGGTGGCCGACGGGTGGCTGTCGCCATACCACTTCAGATAGAAGCGCTTCCAGCCGGTTTTGAAGAACGAGTTGAAGCCCACATCGTCGTATTGGTCCGAGCGCTTGATCTCCCCTGCCCTGAGCAGATTTTGGCCTTCGGCGCGGATTTCCTGCCAATTGGCCTGCAAGGGGCTCAGGTCCGGGAAATCGGCTGGATTCAGATAAGGCTTGTTGGGGATTTTCGAAAACAGGTACAGGAAGCAGTTGACCGGCGCCAGAAAGGTCGAATGGTCACTGAGCTGGCGACTCAGTTTGTGCCGGATGCGACCACGTAGATGCACATACGCAATGGATAAAACGTAAAGGGAGACAATGATGAGTTTCACGGGAATTCGTCACAGTTCAGAAGAGTACATGCCGCGCGCCACAAGCCTGAGTTGAACGCAGCGTCCGAGATCCAACTATCAAATGAATCGGTCAAGCACGGGAGCCTGAGCAGAAAGCTAGCTCATGGCCACTGGGCGTATTTTAGTCATACTTTGTAATCAAGGGTTAACTTACATTTGTGAAAAACGGTGCATGCGTTGTGCCAGAAATGCGCTTGTTCAGTGCAATCGGACGCAGGACATCATGGGGAGCTGCCGATGATCGTCTCAATAGACGTATGCCTGCTGGCTCAAATCATGCGCAGACTGAACCGCACCGGACACGCATAACCCCTCCCCCGGTGTCCTGCCCCGACCGAACGAAAGCCCCTCCATCGCCTCAAGATTTCCTACCGCTGCGTCGCGCGCCCCCCGCGAAGGAGTTGCTATACCAAATTCAGACCGTTCCTTCTGCAGCTCTGTCATTACTCGACTAGGCTACTAATCGCCACAGGAGCCAAAGCCATGGAAGACCGGAGTCCGATCAATTTCGCGCTCTACACTCTAAATCCGCCGCAGCGTGTATGCGGCGACGGAGCTACTACCGGTCCGGTGCTGGCAAAACATATTGAATATTGGAGGGAGCCATGAGCAATAGCATCGCCACCGGCGAGCCACCTGAAGCCATCCGTCTCATCATCAAGGTTTATGCCTGCCTGCTGCTCGCAGGGTTTGCGTTTATCCCTGCCTACCTGATTAGCTACTTGTACTTCTTTCAGGACCCCACCCTTCTATTCGAGAACCACACGTTCCATATCATTGCGATCACGGCAGCCACTCTGGAAGGCTTGTTTGTCACTTACGTGACGTGGCGCTGCTATCAGTCATCGGGAGAGCCGCTGCTGCGATGGATGACGCTTGGGTTTCTCGGTTTTGTACTGATCTATGCATTGCACGGTGCGTTCACCGGGCTCGCACACCACAATATCTGGCTCTTCCTGCTTTATGGGCCGGCCTCTCGACTGGTCATGTCGATACTGCTGTTAGTCGGAATGCTGTCATACCACCGCCCACCCGATGCTGCAGACCAACGAATGCAGCCCCGCCGGTGGTTGACCTGGATAGGACTGTTCCTGCTGGTTGATCTGATAGTGGCGTTCGTCGCGAACTCATCATTCGCCGGCGAACTTGCGGTGCGCCTTTCGCTGGAAGGTGGCGCCCTGGTTTTGTCCATATTGAACGTGGCAATGCTCCTGCTCCGCCGTATCCGCTCGCAGTTGATGGTGATTTTTGTCATCTCGGTCACGGCGTTCGCGTTGTCATCTCTTGCATTCATCCTTGGACGTCCCTGGAACCACATGTGGTGGCTCGCCCATGCGATCTTCGCCGCTGGGTTCTTCCTGCTGAGCTATGGGGTAGTACAAGCGTTCCTCACCACGCGGTCCTTCTCGACAATTTACACCCAGGAGGAGTTGATGGTGCGTCTTGCCGAGGCTATGGAGTACACCGAGAACGCGCTGGTGGAGCTCCAGCGCACCAATCAGGAACTCGGACACCTTGCGGCGACCGATCCACTGACAGGAGCTGATAATCGGCGTCGGTTCATAGAGCGGGTCGAAGCCGAAATTGGCCGGACCAACCGCGGCGGTGAGCCGTTCTCCGTACTGGCACTTGATCTGGACAATTTCAAGTCCATCAATGATCGCTTCGGGCATCAGGTTGGCGATGACATTCTGAAAGAGTTCGTGCAGAAATGCCTCGATTCGATCCGCCCGTATGACGGTGTAGCCCGAGTGGGTGGGGAAGAATTCATGATTCTGCTACCTCATACCTCACTAGAGGCCGCGCATGTCATCGCCGAGCGTCTGCGAACCAGCGTTGCAAATACTTCTTTTAATAGCGGCTTTCAGCGGCTGACCATGGTCACAGTGAGCATCGGCATATCGCAATCCGGTCGCGACGGAGACACCATCGAGGCCATTCTGCACGTAGCCGATCAACGCCTGTATCACGCTAAACACCAAGGCCGTAATCGTGTGGTCACTGCCATCAAGACCAGTCTCCAACCGCTGCCCTGAGCATCATTTCGGAGTCGCTGAAAGCGTCGGAGCCGAAGCACCCCGAGGTTGACAATAACGCTGTGAAGGATCGTGGCGAGCACTCGTAAATAGCAGACGAGGTGCCTATAAAAGGCACCTCGGCTGCAATAATGGAGTAAGCCATTACTCACGTTGAAGTTGTAACGTATCCCGGGAAGTGGATACCGAATGCTGCAAACGCTGTATGACGTTTTGCGAATCAATCTGTATCTAACACTCTCCCGTTGACCGCCCTACTATCGTTCGCTCCATCCAGGTGCATACCTCAGAGATGGCGAAAACCGCTTGTATTAATTTAGCGGAGCTTTCGATTCGTTATCTCATCCATCAGGAGTTACGCGATGCCCGAACTGTCCAACCTGCTCGCCTACGGTCTGATCTCACTTGGCATGGTGCTGACTCCCGGCCCGAACATGATCTACCTCATCTCTCGGTCGATCTGCCAGGGACGAATGGCCGGACTGGTTTCCCTCGGCGGTGTAGCGTTGGGTTTCGTCGTTTATATGTTTTGCGCCGCATTGGGCATCACGGCCCTGGTTCTGGCGGTTCCCTATGCGTATGACGCCCTGCGACTCGGCGGTGCGCTCTATCTGCTCTACCTGGCCTGGCAGGCGGTCAAACCCGGCGGCCGTTCCCCATTCCAGGTGCGAGACTTGCCCAAGGATGGCCCGCGCAAGCTGTTCATGATGGGCTTTGTCACCAACCTGCTGAATCCCAAAGTTGCGGTCATGTATTTGTCGCTGCTACCTCAGTTCATCGACCCCACCGACCACGGCAGCGTGCTGGCGCAATCCATCGTGCTTGGCTTTACGCAGATCGTCATTAGCGTGAGCGTCAACGCGCTGATTGCCATCATGGCTGGCTCCATCGCGACATTTCTCGCCGGCAGGCCCGTGTGGCAGATCGTGCAACGCTGGCTGATGGGGACGGTCCTCGCGGGCTTGGCCGTGCGCATGATCGTCGAAGGGCGGCGCTAAACCCAATCGGCTAGCAGTCGCCAGTCACGTGTAGCTCGCTGATTTCGATACGATGGTGATACCAATGACCATCAGCGAACGATGCCGTGCCGAGATTATCTTTTGCCATTCGTGCCCTGTTTGCGGGCTGCCTCCTCGTTGCTACAGCCAATCACCTGCATGCAGACCTTACGCATGGGCTGCTTTGGGACTACGGATACGGTGACAGTACTCCATGGGCCAGCCGTTTGTTCTGGGCAGCGCTCACGTTTTTAGATCCTCTGGCCGCACTCTTGCTCTTCACAACCCCCCGACCAGGCATCGTTTTCACAGCTGCAATCATCATTGTGGACGTGATCCATAACACGTTCTATGTGGTGCTGAACCGACAATGGCTGGAGACGTTCTATATTTCGCAGACAGTGTTTTTGCTGGCAGTACTACTTCTAGCGCCTGTTGCCTGGAAAAGTATCAAACAGCACTGAAGCCACGAGCGGCAGAAGATGTCTCCCGATACGAATCCCCGCTAACGCTCCGACAACCACGGATAGTAGCCTTCTTGCCCCCCGCAACGGATTCCCCATTCCTTTGCCTGCCGGCCCAGGGACCGGGATTTCACCCATATCGGCGCGGACAGGATCTGGAGGTCAAGTCTGGTTTGCGTCCTGAGCGACCAGCACCTGATCACAGGTTTGAGGACTACAGCAATGCCGAAGAAACAGCAGGAAAATAAAGCAGCGGCGACCGCAGCTGAAATTGAGCGCTCTATCCAGGCGCTGAACAAAATGGCTGAACGCCTGTGGGGGGATGGTCGGGAAGCTGAGGCGAAAGCCCTTCTCGATGCCTTGAATGCGTTAAATCGGGCGCTGGATCGGATCAGGATTGGTGAGAGCCGTAAGACCCTCCATTGAGACCCTCTAAAGGCTGGATAGCAATTCCATCACCTCAACAGGATATAGCGTTCGCCCTGCCATATGACCTCGCCATCCATGGGCCGGTAAAGAGTCATATGGCCGGGTGAACAGCTGAAACGATACACCAGCTGGTTCGGACCTTCAAAGCATCTAAAAAAACAAAACGGTATGACTCGCTCACACAGGCTGACGTTGCGTGGTGAGAAGGGGGAAATTGCAGGTCCAATCGGTGGTTGCGCAGCGCCAGCCGCTACCGGAGCCGGCAGCGTGGTTCATGGAGGAGCACTCGTCCGACTTGACCCGGCGCATGCTCAACGAATTATCGGCATTGGGTAACTGGAAACGAAAAAGCCCAGCACCAGGCTAGACTCTTCCTACACACACCAAGGATGGGTCGCCAAATGAAACTAGCCTTCCTGGCTCTTACCGCTTGCTTGATCTTTCAGCCCGCTTTTGCAAGGTCTGATGTTGATCCTCGAACAGTAACCCCTGACGAATCGCAACTGCTTGAGCATGGCTCGTACAAAAATAGTGACGGAAAAACCGTACACAGCCCAGCCCATACGAAATCAAATCGTGCACCAGAGGGCGCAACCGCCAAATGTCGCGACAAATCCTACAGTTTTAGCCAGCACCGACGTGGTACGTGCTCGCGTCATGGTGGCGTGATGGCTTGGTTGTAGATACGAAAAGGTCAACCGGTGGGCCCGATTGCTGAGGAAGGAGGCATGAACGAAAGTGCCCCTGAAAGGCTCGACTGTCTTTCCTTCGAGGTCAACGTTTGAATGCGATGGAAACAGCAACGCGGGTAGGCCAAGCAGACATAGCACCATGAAGAATATGGCGAGACACCCTGATCCGTTTAATGCGTTGTATTTGATCAATCCGCATCACTCAATGTTGATAGCGGCAATTTACCACTATCCTGCGATGCCGCCATCCCGCCCGAACGAATTACCAGCAACACCCCTCCTCCTCGAATAAATGAAACATCATTAAATAACCTTCATCAAGAAATGATCTTACACGCCTACCCTTCAGGAACTGACAAAGTGAACTACAGGAGTAACCCACGATGTTTTCCCATGAAGGTCTCGGCCTGATTACCCTCTTCATCGTCCTACTATTGGCAGTACTCGCGATGTTTATCCACCCTGTGCACGCGTTCTGGAACTGGCTCCAAAGGCGTAAACGAAGATTGTCCAACGATGGCAAAGCTGTAGAGAGGAAGCCATGTTCGCGCTGACACTCCTTCAGCCCTATTAATCCCGGCGCTAGATCGGGTCTTTCCCACCTGTACGAATTCCCAGAAACAACAAAGCCCAGCACTAGACTGCAATGCTGCTCCACTCAAGTGGACAGCATTGCAGTCTAGTGCCGGTTTTTTTTGTGAGCTGTAGCACTTGAAGAAATGCTAATGACTTTCAGGCATCAGCGATTATGTGGCATCGTTCCAGTGGAGATTCAGGTCACCAATAGTCCCACCTTTGAGTTCAACGGTACCTCGTTGTTCGTGCCCATTGCGAGTAGCGACGATGACATATTTTCCGGGGGGCAACTGAACGTAAACGATAGGCCCCACCTGACTCAGCGTCAGCACTGAGTGTCCCTGCATATTCTGAATCGCGACATCGACATCAGGGACGTATTTATTGCCCGTCCCAGTGGAAAAGGTCATGTGCAGGCTATATCCCTTGGCCTGCTGAATGGCTCGCGACTCATCCAGACCAATACCACCCGACAAATAGGCAATACCGTTTTGCTGTTGTTGCTCCAGTTGCACTGCTGACGTATCAATAGGCTCGCTGCTGGCAGCGTGCAATACCGCTGCTGGTAATCCCGACAACATGACAGCAGCCGCTCCAGAAAGCACAAGTAAGTGCAAAGACTTCATGATGACGACTCCCGGGTTCTCGCAGAACCCATGCATGGATGCCACCACAAAGCGCTATGCCATAAAATGGCGTCATCCCGACTTCAGTTAACCCTTGTACTGTTGATCCCTCACATTCTAAAAAGTTTATATTTTTCTCATTGGCTGGTTTGACCTGTTCGGTATGAGGTCTCCATAAACAACAAAACCCAGCACTAAACCGGGTTTTTTGCTTCTTTATGCCTGAGGCCCAGGCGTGTACGGTGGAGCCAGGGACCGCCGAATATGATCACTGTTCAGGTAAGCCGTCCGCCCGACATCCATCATGATCATGTCGTCGCTCTGCGGCTGATCGACCTGGTAGAATCCGGCCGCCTCGTAATTTGTCCTGTACAAACTGGCGTGGTCCGCACTCCCCCACCAGCCTTCGGCGCGTTTGAAAGCTCTGCCGACCAGGGCAATCCAGCGAAAATATCCTGGAAACATCGCGTCACTCCCTTGAGAAAAGGAGCGATCGCAATTGGCGACCACCTCAACTCACGCCGCGCATCCGGTCACGGGGGCGGTATCAGGCCAGCTTCATCAGTGCTCCAGAGACATTATCTCTGGCTTGCCGCAACTCACTCGCATCCTGATTCAGGCGATGGACCACGCCCAGCAGCCGCTGGCGCAGCAATTCGTCACCAAGCTGATCAATGGCCCGCATGACATCAAGTGCTGCGGCCTCGTTATTGGCTGCTGCAGCGTCCAGTGTTTTGCGCAGGTTTCGTGCTGATCGGTTCACTTCATTAGCCCTCATGAATCAGGCCTGCACTCTATAACAGCAATGTTTCTTTTTAATTTCAGTCGTTTAGCTTTGGACGAGTGGCAGCTGACTGGAAATGCCTCAATGGCTGGAATCATAGGGTCGTCGCCAGCGCTTCAGATACGCGATGACAGAACGACGAGTCATCTTTGCCTGTCAGTAGTCGATAGATTGGCAAGCCTTCGGGAGGGGATATCTGCATTTAGGGGTAACAAGAAAATAATGCCCTTGGCGATCTAGATACATTCCGTCTCACGCCTCTGTCCTGACTCGACATGCGGTGCCACCGGTGCTCTGGCTGACCAGATCGCTGCCTTGTTCCCGCTGTACGTGCGAAACACCAAAGGCGCGCTGACAGTGGTGATCATGACACCTGTCCCGGTACCCGGGACGACACGACTTACACAGTCTCTGCAAGCTTTCAGTATCGCGCTGATACTCAGTGAGTGAAGGGTTAGACGTTACTTCGCCGATTTCGGTACCACTTGATTGAGTACCATGGAGTTGCAAATATCAAAACAATGAGAGCTGTCATGGGTAACGCAGCTACCCAAAGGCCTGCAAACAGCCCGATATCCCCCGCCCAGGTTTCAAAACCGAAGTGCGAGTTTGCTCCATAGGCTGAAAACGCAGCGAGCGCCACTGTAATAATCGTTAACCTTTTAGCGACATGAATCACGTCCTGTTTCATTGTGGCTCCTGGTCGATTCTTAAATTTGACTAAGGCAGCGATGCTAGCAGACGTGCCGTCTCTTAGGTCTATGTGACCCAAGGAAATAATTTCAGCTCCCTTAACGTGCCCATTGGGTAAACCCAGAGCCCGCCATTGAGCGGGTTTTGTCATTTCTGAAAAGAGGAAAAACCCATGGTCGGCATTCAAATGCCTAACGGCGCAACGTCAGCAGTACTAGCCCGCTCCGGCGTTGGCTCAGTGCGCGACGTCGCTTCCTTCACCTGCTCTTGCCGACCCTTCTACCACGGACCACAGCGGAACGTGACCTGCTCAGCCTGGCCAACGATCGTGCGGCCCTGCTTGATGAACCCACCGGCAGCCCACAACACAGCGAGATCGGTCTCGATCGGATGTTCGTGGTCTTCGTTATGCAGCTCGCCATTCGAATCAACGATCGAGGTGAACAGCCAATCAGCTTTACACCACAGCCCATTGGCCGAGCACGATCTACGCTGCATTTTTCGAGTTCATTTTCTTCACCGGCATGCGCCCGCAGGAGATCATTGCTCTGCGCCAGGAATCCGTGGCCAGGGAGAAGCGGCAATCGCGCCATCGTGCGAGGGACCATAAAGAAGCGCGCCAGGCGAAGAGAAATCGGTACGTCCTGCTTAACGGGCGGGCATTGCACACCCTGGAATTCGCCGCTCAATACGCGGAGCGCCGGAAAGCCGGGAGTAGTTCAATCAAGGAGTTTCCCTACGTTTCCCCGCCCTTAAAGATGAGTCAGTACATCCGTCAGACCTCAGACCTGTACAAACAATGGGCGCCAACCCTGAAGAAGCTGGCGACGCGTTATCGGCCGCCGTACAACTGCCGTCACACTTATGCGACAATATGCACAATGTCTGGCATGAACCCCGCCTTTATTGCTCAACAGCTTGGACACAGCGTCCAAATGCTGCTGTCGACTTATGCGCGCTGGCTGAACTCTAGCGGAGACTGGGGAGAGATGGAAAAACTCCAGAATGCCCCAGGAATGGCCCAAGCATCAAATGCGCAGCCCGCAACCCATTGATAGGTAAAGTAATTGATCTCCACAGCAAATATCACGATGCAGTTCGGCGCCAAGCCGTTGTTCGAGAACGTTTCGGTCAAATTTGGTGCGGGTAACCGCTATGGCCTGATCGGCGCCAACGGTTGCGGCAAGTCGACCTTCATGAAAATCCTCGGTGGCGACCTCGATCCGTCCGGCGGTCAGGTCATGCTCGAACCGAACGTGCGTCTGGGCAAGTTGCGCCAGGACCAGTTCGCCTACGAAGAATTCACCGTGATCGACACCGTGATCATGGGTCACGAAGAGCTGTGGAAGGTCAAGGCCGAGCGCGACCGCATCTACTCGCTGCCGGAAATGACCGAAGAGGACGGCATGGCCGTCGCCGAGCTGGAAACCGAATTTGCCGAGATGGACGGTTACACCGCCGAATCGCGCGCCGGTGAACTGCTGCTGGGCCTGGGTATCGGCATCGAGCAACACTTCGGCCCGATGAGCGAAGTTTCGCCAGGCTGGAAACTCCGCGTTCTGCTGGCTCAGGCACTGTTCTCCGATCCGGAAGTGCTGCTGCTCGACGAACCGACCAACCACCTGGACATCAACACCATCCGCTGGCTGGAAAACGTGCTGACCCAGCGCAGCAGCCTGATGATCATCATCTCCCACGATAGACACTTCCTGAACAGTGTCTGCACCCACATGGCTGACCTGGACTACGGCGAGCTGCGCCTGTTCCCGGGCAACTATGACGAGTACATGACCGTGGCGACCCAGTCCCGCGAGCAACTGCTCTCGGACAACGCCAAGAAGAAAGCACAAATCTCCGAACTGCAATCGTTCGTCAGCCGCTTCTCGGCCAACGCCTCGAAAGCCAAGCAAGCCACTTCCCGCGCCAAGCAGATCGACAAGATCCAGCTGGCCGAAGTCAAACCTTCGAGCCGCGTGAGCCCGTTCATCCGTTTCGAGCAGAACAAGAAGCTTCATCGCCAGGCGGTCATCGTCGAGCGTATGGCCAAGGGCTTCGACGGCAAGAATCTGTTCAAGGACTTCAGCTTCACCGTTGAAGCCGGCGAGCGTGTGGCGATCATCGGCCCGAACGGTATCGGTAAAACCACCCTGCTGCGCACCCTGGTCAACGAATTGAGCCCGGATGCCGGTAGCGTGAAATGGACCGACGCCGCAGAAATCGGCTACTACGCACAGGACCACGCTTCGGATTTCGAAGATGAATCCAACCTGTTCGACTGGATGGGTCGCTGGACTCAAGGTGGCGAGCAACTGGTCCGTGGCACCCTGGGCCGCATGCTGTTCTCCAACGACGAGATCCTCAAGTCGGTCAAGGTCATCTCTGGTGGTGAGCAAGGTCGCATGCTGTTCGGCAAGCTGATTCTGCAAAAGCCGAACGTGCTGGTGATGGACGAACCGACCAACCACCTGGACATGGAATCCATCGAAGCGCTGAACCTGGCGCTGGAAAACTATCCGGGCACGCTGATCTTCGTCAGCCACGACCGTGAGTTCGTATCGTCGCTGGCCACTCGAATCATCGAGCTGAGCCCAAGCGGTGTGATCGACTTCAGCGGCACCTACGATGACTACCTGCGTAGCCAGGGCGTAGTGTTCTAAGCAGTTTTCAGCCGCGCGCTTCACGTAAAAGCCCCGTCCATGTGACGGGGCTTTTGTGTTTTTGACTAGAGGATGCGGTAGAGCAAGCGCTCAATCCGTACCCGGCTGACCCGACGCAGAAACTTGCTCACCGCCGGCGGGTATTCGAGCAAGGTTTCCAACTGCTGATAGCGTTCAATGCGGCGGGTGTTGTGGAAAATCTCCGCCAGCTCACTGCGACGGGGTTCCTGCAACTCACCTTTCGGGTCGTCGATCAGCAAAGCGTTTTCCAGGTCCAGGCGGAAGGCTCGCGGGTTGAGGTTGTTGCCGGTCAACAAGGTGTAGCGTTCGTCGACCCACATGCCTTTGAGGTGATAGGTGTTGTCGCCGTCGCGCCACAGATGAAGGCTCAACTGACCGCTGTCGATCACCCGCTGATGGCGCTTGGCGAAGCGTCGCAGGCTGATTTCATAGAGATACGGTAACGCGGCAATGACCTTGAACGGCTCGCTTGGCGGAATGTAGAAGTCGTTGGCAGTCTTGTCACCGACAATGATATCGATCTTCACCCCGCGTGCCAGCGCCCGGTTGATTTCACGGGTCACCGGCAATGGCAGGTTGAAATACGGTGTGCAAATAGTCAGCTGATGCTGGGCGCAGGCAATCAACTCACAGATCACCCGGCTCAACGGGTTGTTTTTACCGACCCCGAGCAGCGGACTGACTGTCAGACCACCCTTGTCCAGCGTACCCGCCGTGGTGTCGTACACCGCGTGCTTGAGGCGACTGCGCAGGTCACCAATGTCACTGCGCAGACTGCGGGTGGTCGGCAGGTTTGGCACGTCAAGACGGTGCACGGCTTTAGAGGCGATCAACCCGTGCTGCACCAGGTGCTGCATGGAATCGGCCAGCGGCCGGTTGCGCAGCACGTGATAACGGTCGTAACGGTATTTGTCGAATTTGTGCAGATAGACGTTATTCAGACTGGCACCGCTGTAGATCACGCAGTCATCGATCACAAAGCCTTTAAGGTGCAACACACCGAACAGTTCGCGGGTTTGCACCGGCACGCCATACACCGGCACTTCGCTGGCATGTTCGCGAGTCTGCTGCTGATACCACGCCGAATTGCCCGGTTGTTTGCCGGCACCGATCAAACCGCGCTGCGCCCGTAACCAGTCAACCACCACCACCACGTCCAGTTCCGGGCGCGCAGCTTTGGCAGCGTGCAAGGCATCGAGGATTTCCTGTCCCGCTTCGTCGTGTTGCAGGTAAAGCGCGACGATGTAGATGCGCTGGGTCGCCTGGGCAATTTTCTCCAGCAGGCAACGACGGAACTCGGCAGCGCCAGAAAGGATAGAAACCGCATCGGCGGTCAGCGGAAAACTGCGCAGTTTGGGCAGTAGAGAGCGTTTGAAAAGCGACGGCATAGGGCTCGCAAATGGGTCGAATCCGAAGAATCGAGAGCTTACACCATGGATCCGTCCGGGTCTTGTTACTGTCTGTAATGGCCTATTCGCGAGCAATCGAGCGTCGACCGGCTGCTCCCACATTTGAAATGCGGTCCTCTGTGGGAGCGAGCCTGCTCGCGATGCCAATTCAACAGGCACCAACAATACTCGCTTGACCAAGAAGAATGATCGTTCTACTCTTTGCCGCATGAACGAAATCACTCGCAACGACACACGCGACATCATTCTGGATGTCACCGAAAAGTTGATCTATAAAAGTGGCATTGCTGCCACGGGCATGGATCTCCTGGTGAAAACCGCCGGTGTCTCCAGAAAAAGTATTTACCGCTACTTTGCCAACAAAGAGGAACTGACTGTCGCGGCTTTGCAGCGGCGCGACGTACGCTGGATGAACTGGTTCAAAACCGAGGTGAACAAGGCCCCAACCCCGGCCGAACGGCTGCTCAACCTGTTCACCGTGCTCAAGGACTGGTTCGCCAGCGAAGGCTTTCGCGGCTGTGCCTTTATCAACACCAGCGGCGAAACCGGCGACCCGCAAGACCCGGTGCGCCTGGTCGCGAAAGAACACAAACAGAAACTGCTCGACTATGTGCGCGAGCTCTGTACCGAACATGGCGTAGACGATCCGGAAGCGTTGGCCAAACAGCTGCTGATCCTGATCGATGGCGCCATTACTGTTGCGCTTGTCATGGGCGATCACAGTGCCGCCGATAATGCGCAATGCATGGCGCGAAAGTTATTGGACCTGTAACTGTTCAAGCAAGATCAACTGGCTGTTTTGACACTCACTTTCCCTGGAGACTTTAAATGTCATCTAATGCCGAAGTTCGTCCGCCACTTCCGCCGTTCACCCGTGAGTCCGCCATTGAAAAGATTCGCCTGGCCGAAGACGGCTGGAACTCCCGCGATCCACAACGGGTATCCCTGGCCTACACCCTGGATACCAAATGGCGTAACCGCGCCGAGTTCGCCAACAACCGGGAGGAAGCCAAGGCTTTTCTGACCCGCAAATGGTCCAAGGAACTGGATTACCGGCTGATCAAGGAACTCTGGGCTTTCACCGGGAACCGTATCGCTGTGCGTTACGCCTATGAATGGCACGACGATTCGGGCAACTGGTATCGCTCGTATGGCAATGAAAACTGGGAGTTCGATGAGCATGGGTTGATGTCCAACCGTTACGCCTGCATCAATGACATGCCAATCAAGGAAAGCGAGCGCAAGTTCCACTGGCCGCTGGGGCGGCGCCCGGATGATCATCCGGGCCTGTCTGACCTGGGCTTGTAACCCGGCTGCTGATCGTTCCCATGCTGCGTGGGAACGATCATGCCGGGTATCAGGGCGGTCGCAGGGGGCGGCGGTTATGGGTAAGAT
This sequence comes from Pseudomonas sp. 05N432, assembly GCF_056396945.1. Classification (NCBI taxonomy): domain Bacteria; kingdom Pseudomonadati; phylum Pseudomonadota; class Gammaproteobacteria; order Pseudomonadales; family Pseudomonadaceae; genus Pseudomonas; species Pseudomonas sp. 05N432. Next base: position 159,065 of record NZ_JBFTMM010000008.1, read on the forward strand.
GGCGCCCCGCCGTGCCCTCTGCCCCGCCGAATAAGTCGACCTCATGCCTTTCGAACTCAGCGTAGACCTCACCACTCTGGCCATTTTGGCCATCGTCGCGTTCATTGCCGGTTTCATCGATGCCATTGCCGGCGGTGGCGGTCTGCTGACCACCCCGGCGTTGCTCACTGCCGGTTTGCCGCCGCACCTGGTGCTGGGCACCAACAAACTCAGCTCGACCTTCGGCTCGGCCACCGCCAGTTTCACCTTCTACCGACGCAAGCTATTCCACCCGCGGCAGTGGGTACACGCGATCTTCGGAACCCTGGTCGGCGCACTGACCGGCGCAATCATTGCGCACTACCTTCCGGCTGAATGGTTGAACAAGATGCTCCCGGTGATCGTCTTCGCCTGTGGCGTGTATCTGCTGTTTGGCGGCACGCCGAAAGCGCCACTGGACAGCGACGCACCGATCAAGAAGAAGTGGCAGTCGAGCCAGGGTTTCAGCCTCGGTTTCTACGATGGCGTGGCCGGTCCCGGCACTGGCGCCTTCTGGACCGTCAGCAGCCTGCTGCTCTACCCCATCGATCTGGTCAAGGCCAGCGGCGTGGCGCGCAGCATGAACTTCGTCAGCAACATCGCGGCGCTGTCGGTGTTCATCTTTTCCGGGCAAGTGGACTGGATCATCGGCCTGAGCATGGGCCTGTCGGTGATGGTCGGTGCGTTCTTTGGGGCACGCACCGCCATCAGCGGTGGGGCGAAGTTCATTCGCCCGGTATTCATCACCGTGGTACTGGGCTTGACCGTGCGTCTAGCCTGGCAACACTGGTTCAGCATGGCCTAAGCGTCGCGCCACATAGATGTCGATCAGGTAGCGGGCAATCGAACGCCCTGCCGGCAACGGCGGCAGCGCATGAATGTCGAACCACTGGGCGTCTTCGATCTCGTCGGCTTGCGGCACGATCTCGCCACTGGCGTATTCGGCATGAAAACCAAGCATCATCGAATGCGGGAACGGCCAGCACTGGCTGCCCAGATACTGGATGTTCCTGACCTCGATCTGCACCTCTTCGCGCACTTCACGAATCAGGCAATCCTCGGCCGACTCCCCCGGCTCGGCAAAACCCGCCAGGGTGCTATAGACACCCGGAACAAAGCGCGGCGAGCGCGCCAGCAGGATTTCGTCGCCGCGAGTGATCAACACGATCATGCTCGGTGAAATCCGCGGATAAAAGCGCAAATCACAGGGTTCGCAGTACATCGCCCGCTCACGCGGTATCTGCGTCATGCGCTGACCACAGTTGCCGCAAAACCGGTGCTCCCGCGCCCAGGTGCCGACTTGCGCGGCATAACCCAGCACTTTATAAACCGTGTGATCGCCATCGAGCATGAACGCCCGCAGGCCTTTCCAGTTGCAGCCCGGCACTTCGCTGTGAGCCTTGAGCTCCAGCAAATACACCGGCTCACCGTCGAGATAACCGATGCCGTGCTCGGCGAGAATCGACAGGTCCTGACGTTTCAGCCATTCCCGCGGGAACAGCGCGCCGTTGTCGTCGAACAAAAAACCTTCGGGGCTGCGGGCCACGGCCCAGCCGCCGGGCAAGTCGGTGTCGAGTACCGCAGTGGTCCAACGTGAAGTCATGTGTGCTCAGTCCAGAAATTCGGGTTTCTGCTTGCTCATCGACGCCGCCATGGCGACCCGCAGGTCTGCGGATTGCAGCATCGCGGCGTTCCAGGTAGCAATGTATTCCAGGCCATCATTGATGCTGTGATCGCGCATGTAGCTGATCATCTCTTTGGTCCCGGCAATCGCAATCGGCGATTTGGCAGCAATTTCACGGGCAATGCCCATCACCCCATCCAGCAGGCTGGCTGTGTCCGGGTAGACCCGGTTGACCAAGCCGATGCTGCGCGCCTCTTCTGCGCCGAAGGTGCGACCAGTGTATGCCAGTTCGCGCAGCATGCCGTCACCAATGATCCGCGGCAAGCGCTGCAAAGTGCCGACATCGGCGGCCATGCCCATGTCGATTTCCTTGATCGAGAATTGCGCGTCTTCTGCCGCGTAACGCATATCACAAGCGGAAATCAGATCGATCGCGCCGCCCAGGCAATAGCCCTGAATCGCTGCCAGCACCGGTTTACGGCAATTATCGACAGCGTTGAACGAAGCTTGCAACGCCAGGATCTTGCGCCGCAACAGGCGCGCATTGCGACCCGCATCCTTGCCCATTTCATTGGCCACCGAAGCCAGCATCATCAGGTCGATGCCCGAAGAGAAATGCTTGCCGGCACCACTGATCACCACCGCACGGACTTCATCGGTGTCATCGATCCACTGGAAGATCTCAATGATTTCAGTCCAGAACACCGCGTTCATTGCGTTGATCTTTTCCGGGCGGTTGATCTGCACATGGGCAATGTTGTCGATCAGTTCGACACGAAAGGCTTGGTATTCGGACATGGCAGTGATCCTTGCTGGCGCTGAAAATAAGGCCAGAACTATAACAAGCCATCGCGCGTGGCTGTAGGCAGTGCATCGGCCAAAAGCGGGACTGAACGTTCGCAGGCCTTGCAGGCGTCTACATCCGGTTGGTTGCCTCCCCTTGGTCCGCACAAACGGACCTATGCTCAAGGTAAAAAGAGTGGTTTAGTGCCGCCCGTTACCCATCCGGAGAGTTGTCATGACGTTCGATTCGCTTCACTTCACCCCATGGTCCGCGTTGGCTGGAGGCGCGCTGATCGGTCTCGCCGCCGGTTTGTGGGTGGTCGCCAGCGGTCGTATCGCCGGCATCAGCGGGTTGTTGGGCAGCCTGCTGGGCCCCAGGGATTCGACCTCGGGAGAAAAAGCCTTGTTCCTTCTCGGATTGCTGGCGGCACCTGTGCTTTGGATGCTGTTCGCGGGACAGCCAGGCATCGAGTTCAAGACCGGCACCCTGGGCCTGATCGTGGCCGGGCTGCTGGTGGGCATCGGCACCCGCTATGGCGCAGGTTGCACCAGTGGTCATGGCGTGTGCGGTGTTTCACGGCTTTCTCCGCGTTCGATCATCGCAACGCTGTGCTTCATGTTCACCGGCTTTATGACGGTGTTCGTCTTGCGCCATCTGCTGGGAAATTGAACATGAAAAAACTGACTGCGTTTGTTGCCGGCTTGTTGTTCGGCATCGGCCTGTTACTGTCGGGCATGACCAACCCGGCCAAAGTGCTGGGGTTTCTGGACATCGCCGGACTTTGGGACCCTTCACTGGCCCTGGTCATGATCGGCGCCATTGCCGTGGCGTGGGTGCCGTTTCACTGGGCCATGAAACAGAAAACATCGCTGCTGGGCTTACCCATGCAACTGCCGGTAAGCCGTGAACTGGATCGACGCCTGATCGGTGGCAGTTTGCTGTTCGGCGTCGGCTGGGGCGTTGCCGGTATGTGCCCGGGCCCGGCACTGGTGCTGCTGCCCACCGGACACTGGCAGGCCTGGGTGTTTGTGATTGCCATGCTGGCGGGCATGCTCATTTTCAACGTCTTGCAGACCCGTCGTTGAACACATCAAACGCTTAGGTCGGGCTTGCGGACCTGAGGGTATGACGTGCACTGCTGTAGCCCAACAGTGCACGTCGGTCTTTCAGGCCGCCAGTTCACCACTGGCAATCGCCGCCGAAGCCGCCAGCATCGCCCGCAACAACACCGCACAACCGGCCGCCAGGTCATCCGGGGTGGCGTTTTCGATTTCGTTGTGGCTGATGCCCCCCTCGCACGGCACGAAGATCATCCCGGCTGGCCCCAGTTCCGCAAGGAAGATCGCGTCATGCCCCGCCCCGCTGACGATGTCCATGTGCGACAGCCCAAGGCCTTGCGCAGCGCCACGTACTGCCTCGACGCAGCCCTTGTCGAAATACAGCGGCGGGAAGTCGGCAGTTGGCGTCAGTTCATAAGTCAGACCGTGCTCATCGCAGGTGCTGTCGATCACCTGCCGCACTTCCGCGATCATCGAGTCCAGCCGCGCCGGTTCAAGATGACGGAAGTCCAGGGTCATGCGCACTTCGCCGGGGATGACGTTACGTGAACCCGGATAGGCTTGCAGACATCCGACAGTGCCACAGGCGTGAGGTTGATGACCAAGCGCGGTACGGTTCACGGCAGCGACGATTGCGGCGGCACCGACCAAGGCATCCTTGCGCAAATGCATCGGCGTTGGCCCGGCGTGAGCCTCGACGCCGCGCAGTTTCAGGTCGAACCACTTCTGCCCCAACGCGCCCATCACCACGCCAATGGTCTTGCGTTCGTCTTCCAGAATCGGGCCTTGCTCGATGTGCGCCTCAAAGTAGGCACCGACTGCATGGCCACTGACCTTGCGCGGACCGGCATAGCCGATGGCGTTCAGCGCCTCACCCACGGTCACGCCGCTGGCGTCGGTCTTGGCCAGGGTTTCCTCAAGAGTGAATTTTTCGGCAAACACCCCGGAGCCCATCATGCACGGGGCGAAGCGCGAGCCTTCTTCGTTGGTCCAGACCACCACTTCCAGCGGCGCCTCGGTTTCCACGCCCAGGTCGTTGAGGGTGCGCAGCACTTCGAGCCCGGCCAGTACGCCAAAACAGCCGTCGAACTTGCCGCCGGTGGGTTGGGTGTCGATGTGGCTGCCGGTCATCACCGGTGGCAGTTGCGGATTGCGCCCGGCGCGGCGGGCGAAGATGTTGCCGACGGCGTCGATGCTCACCGTACAGCCCGCCTCCTCGCACCACCTGACAAAAATGTCGCGGGCCTGGCGGTCAAGGTCGGTCAGGGCCAGGCGACAGACACCGCCCTTGACCGTGGCGCCGAGTTTGGCCAGCTCCATGAGCGACTGCCAGAGGCGGTCACGGTCGATGTGCTGATGGCTGGACTGCAGAACGTCTACGGCAGCGTTCATGGTGATCTCCTTCAGGCAATTGTTATGGGTTTTCTCAGGCAAATCGTTGGTGAATTTTAGGCCGTCATCGCGAGCAGGCTCGCTCCCACAAGGGTTTTGTGAACACTGGAGATCCACTGTGGGAGCGAGCCTGCTCGCGATGAGGCCATCCGTCACACCGGAGACTTCACAACAGCCGGGCTAGTACGCATTGCGCACAACCCGTAATACATCAGCCCGCCAAGGGCCGAGCCGGTGAACCAGCCGTAGCTGTAGAACCAGCTGAAGGCATCGCTGCCCAGCGACAGCAAGGTCAACACCACCGGCACACCGAAGGCGATGAAGCCATTCCAGTTCCACGCCGGGTACACGTCGTCGCGGTACAGGCCAGCCAGGTCCAGTTGTTGTTTCTTGATCAGGAAATAGTCCACCACCATGATCCCGGCGATCGGCCCGAGCAGGCTCGAATAACCGAGTAACCAGTTGGAATAGACCGTTTCCAGGCTGACATTGGAGACAATCAGCCCAAGCTTCTTCAGCAGTTCGTGGCCCATCAGCGCCAGCCCCACCAGACCAGTCAACATCACCGCCTTGGTGCGGTTGATGAGTTTAGGCGCAAGGTTCTGGAAGTCGTTGGTCGGCGAAACGATGTTGGCGGCCGTGTTGGTCGACAGCGTCGCAATAATGATCAGCGCCATGGCGAACGCCACCCACACCGGGCTCTGGATATGCCCGATCAGGCTGACTGGATCAGACACGGTCACACCCACCAGTTTCGCCGACGCGGCAGTCATCACCACCCCGAGCGAGGCGAACAGGAACATGGTCAGCGGCAAACCGAAAATCTGCCCGAGGATCTGGTCTTTCTGGCTTTTGGCATAGCGGCTGAAGTCCGGGATGTTCAGCGACAAGGTCGCCCAGAACCCGACCATCGCGGTCAGCCCGGCCAGGAAGTAACCGGTTACGCTGGCGCCTTCAGGACGTTTCGGTGGCTGGGCCAGCAACTCGGTCAGCGACACATTCGGCACGGCCCAGACCAGCAGGCCCAGCCCCACCGCCACCAGCAGCGGTGCCGAGAGTGTTTCCAGCCATTTGATCGACTCGGCCCCCCGCAGCACCACCCACAGGTTCAGCGTCCAGAACATCATGAAGCCGATCACTTCGCCGGTGCCCCCGAGGGATTTCCAGCCCTCGAAAACCGAGCCGAGAAACAGGTGAATCGCCAGCCCGCCAAACATCGTCTGGATACCGAACCAGCCGCAGGCCACCAGCGCGCGGATCAGGCACGGCACGTTGGAACCGATCACCCCGAACGATGAACGCAGCAACACCGGAAAGGGAATCCCGTACTTGGTTCCCGCAAAGGCGTTAAGGGTCAGTGGAATCAGCACAATGACGTTGGCCAGCAGAATCGCCAGCAGCGCTTCGCCAACGCTCAGGCCAAAGTACGCGGTAAGCACCCCGCCGAGGGTGTAAGTCGGCACACACACCGACATGCCGATCCACAACGCGGTGATGTGCCATTTGTTCCAGGTTCGTTCGTGCACCTTGGTCGGCGCAATGTCGTGGTTGTATCGGGGACTGTCGAGGACGTCACTGCCGGCGTCCAGTTCGTACAACCCTTCGCGCTCGGTGACTTGCGATCTGTTCTGTTGCATGGCCGCTCCACTGTTTTTTTGATTATTTTGCTCATCGGGCTGGCCTGCGGTTTAACCACAAGCCGGACGATGGCCGGAGAACTTACGACTTTTACCGGCCGGCCAAGGTGTCAGCGGCAGCAATCAATAAACATGCCGGAGGCTTTGCTGACGACCTTTGCGCGCCGGTAAAATCCATGTAAACAACTGATGTTCATCAGTTTTATTCAAACAACAATCAAGCCCGCGAAGACTTGTCCGGGCACTCAGGCAAAATGCCGGGCAAGTTGTCCGAGCCGTCAGGGCTCAATCTGGTGCGTTACATTTATTTTGTATTTTTTCTGTCAGCCACAGGCGCACCTCAAATAGCTGATTTCACATAGGAAATCTTGACCATATTTCGATCCTGTCAAGTGCGTCAAAATGGTGAGAGACCTCACCATTTTGGTGTTTTGTATTTTTAATCGTTAAATTTCAACAAGTTAATATCGATATAAGCTTATAAAAAATATTCTTGCCCAATCCGATATCTCCAGCTAGCGTTTATTCCTGACAGCGCTGACAGGAATACCACTTCCTTAGCCTGCTACATATAAAACACTTAGAACCGGCATAAGCCAGTCAAGCCTGCGAGGAACTCGGAATGTCTCTGTTGATCCGTGGCGCCACCGTTATTACCCATGATGAAAGTTATCGCGCCGATGTCTTGTGCGCCGACGGCGTGATCAAAGCCATCGGCAACAACCTCGATACTCCCGCCGRCTGCGAAGTACTCGACGGCAGCGGCCAATACCTGATGCCCGGCGGCATCGACCCGCACACGCACATGCAACTGCCCTTCATGGGCACCGTGGCCAGCGAAGACTTCTTCAGCGGCACGGCGGCGGGTCTGGCGGGTGGTACCACGTCGATCATCGATTTCGTGATTCCCAATCCGCAGCAATCGCTGCTGGAAGCTTTCCATCAGTGGCGTGGCTGGGCTGAGAAATCAGCCTCCGACTATGGCTTTCACGTCGCCATCACCTGGTGGAGCGAACAGGTTCGCGAAGAAATGGCCGAGTTGGTCAGCCACCATGGGGTCAACAGCTTCAAGCATTTCATGGCGTATAAAAACGCGATCATGGCGGCCGACGACACGCTGGTCGCGAGTTTCGAGCGCTGCCTGGAGCTCGGTGCCGTGCCGACCGTGCACGCGGAAAACGGCGAGTTGGTCTATCACCTGCAACGCAAGTTGATGGCCCAGGGCATCACCGGGCCTGAAGCGCATCCGCTGTCGCGACCGTCCCAGGTTGAAGGTGAAGCCGCGAGCCGGGCGATCCGTATCGCTGAAACGCTTGGTACGCCGCTGTACCTGGTCCACGTCTCGACCAAGGAAGCGCTGGATGAAATCACCTACGCCCGCAGCAAGGGCCAACCGGTCTACGGCGAAGTGCTGGCCGGGCACTTGCTGCTGGATGACAGCGTCTACCAGCACCCGGATTGGCAAACCGCCGCCGGCTACGTGATGAGCCCGCCCTTCCGTCCGCGCGGCCACCAGGAAGCGCTTTGGCACGGCCTGCAATCGGGCAACCTGCACACCACCGCCACTGACCACTGCTGTTTCTGTGCCGAACAGAAAGCCGCGGGTCGTGACGACTTCAGCAAAATCCCCAACGGCACGGCCGGCATCGAAGACCGCATGGCGGTGCTGTGGGATGAAGGGGTCAACACCGGGCGCCTGTCGATGCAGGACTTCGTTGCGCTGACCTCTACCAACACCGCAAAAATCTTCAATCTCTACCCGCGCAAAGGCTCGATCCGTGTCGGCGCCGATGCCGACCTGGTGCTGTGGGACCCGCAAGGTACACGCACCATTTCTGCCAAGACCCATCACCAAAACGTCGACTTCAACATCTTTGAAGGCAAGACCGTGCGCGGTGTGCCCAGCCACACCATCAGTCAGGGTCGACTGGTCTGGGCCAACGGCGACCTGCGTGCCGAACGCGGTGCCGGGCGCTACATAGAACGCCCGGCGTACCCGGCGGTGTTCGATTTGCTGAGCAAGCGCGCTGAGTTGCACAAGCCGACGGCTGTGAAACGCTGAAAGCGGCCTTCGGCCTATCGCGAGCAGGCTCGCTCCCACAAGGGAACGCATTTCAAATGTGGGAGCGAGCCTGCTCGCAATGGCGTCATCACTGACTACAAAAAACACTGCCCATCAGAGGCAGTACCTCAAATAACCGTGAGGCCAACATCGTGATCAAGACTCTGAGCCACTTGCCCCATCCCGCCGAGGATGCGGCCACCCTCGCCGGCCATTTCACCGATCTGGCGCCGCCGCTCAACGACCGTCAGGCGCATCTGGAAGCCTCGCGCTGCCTGTATTGCTATGACGCGCCGTGCGTCAACGCATGCCCGAGCGACATCGATATCCCGTCGTTCATTCGCAACATCCATCAAGAGAACGTCCAGGGCGCCGCGCAAACAATCCTCTCGGCGAACATCCTGGGTGGCAGTTGCGCCCGGGTCTGCCCGACAGAAATCCTTTGCCAGCACGCCTGTGTGCGCAACAACGCCGAGGAATGCGCGCCGGTACTGATCGGTCTGTTGCAGCGCTACGCCATCGACAACGCACACTTCAGCGAGCACCCGTTCCAACGCACAGCGGCCACCGGCAAACGGATTGCCGTGGTCGGTGCCGGACCTGCCGGTTTGTCGTGCGCACACCGCAGCGCCATGCATGGCCACGAGGTGGTGATTTTCGAGGCGCGGGAAAAGGCCGGCGGACTCAACGAATACGGGATCGCCAAATACAAACTGGTGGATGACTTTGCCCAGCATGAGTTGGAATTCCTGCTGGAAATCGGCGGCATCGAAATCCGCCACGGGCAAAAACTCGGTGAAAACCTGAGCCTCAGCGAACTGCATCAACAGTTCGACGCAGTATTCCTCGGCCTTGGCCTGGCCGCCAGCAAACAGCTGGGGCTGGCTGACGAAGACGCCCCAGGGTTGTTGGCCGCTACCGATTACATTCGCGAACTGCGCCAGGCCGATGACCTGAGCCAATTGCCGCTGGCCGATCATTGCATCGTCCTCGGCGCCGGCAACACGGCAATCGACATGGCCGTGCAAATGGCCCGCCTCGGTGCCCGCGACGTGAATCTGGTGTACCGCCGTGGTCTTGAGGACATGGGCGCAACCAGTCATGAGCAGGACATCGCCAAGGCCAATCAGGTACGGCTGATGACCTGGGCGCAACCGCAGGACGTCTTGCTCGACGATAAAGGCCAGGTGCGCGGCATGCGTTTCGCCCGCACACGTATGGACAATGGCCGGCTGATCAGCACCGGGGACACCTTTGAGCTGGCCGCCGATGCAATCTTCAAAGCCATCGGCCAAAAATTCGACGACAGCGCACTGAGTGATCCGCTGGCCCGCGAACTGAAACGCCAGGGCGACCGAATTCAGGTGGATGAACAGATGCGTACCAGCATTCCCGGCGTCTATGCCGGCGGCGATTGCACCAGCCTCGATCAGGACCTCACCGTACAGGCCGTGCAGCACGGCAAACTTGCAGCTGAAGCGATCCATGCCCAACTCATGCTCAACGTGGAGGCTGCGTAAATGGCCGATCTCTCGATTGTCTTCGCCGGCATCAAAGCTCCTAACCCGTTCTGGCTGGCCTCCGCGCCGCCCACCGACAAGGCCTACAACGTAGTCCGAGCGTTCGAGGCCGGCTGGGGGGGCGTGGTCTGGAAAACCCTGGGCGAAGACCCGGCGGCGGTCAACGTTTCGTCGCGTTACTCCGCGCATTTTGGCGCCAACCGTGAAGTCATGGGCATCAACAACATCGAGCTGATCACTGACCGCTCACTGGAGATCAATCTACGGGAAATCACCCAGGTCAAAAAAGACTGGCCGGATCGCGCACTGATCGTGTCGCTGATGGTGCCCTGCGTCGAGGAGTCGTGGAAAAACATCCTGCCGCTGGTAGAAGCCACCGGTGCCGACGGCATCGAGCTTAACTTCGGCTGCCCCCACGGCATGCCGGAACGTGGCATGGGTGCGGCAGTGGGTCAGGTGCCGGAATACGTCGAGCAAGTTACTCGCTGGTGCAAGACCTATTGCTCGCTGCCGGTGATCGTCAAGCTCACGCCGAACATCACCGACATCCGCGTCGCCGCCCGAGCGGCCCATCGTGGTGGCGCCGATGCGGTGTCGCTGATCAACACCATCAACTCGATCACCAGCATCGACCTGGATCGCATGGTTGCGCATCCGATGGTTGGCAGCCAAAGCACCCACGGCGGTTACTGCGGTTCGGCGGTCAAACCGATTGCGTTGAACATGGTCGCCGAAATCGCCCGCGACCCGCAGACCCAAGGCCTGCCCATTTGTGGCATCGGCGGCATTGGCAGTTGGCGTGACGCTGCTGAATTCATGGCACTGGGCAGTGGCGCGGTGCAGGTGTGCACGGCGGCGATGCTGCATGGTTTTCGGATCGTCGAGGAGATGAAGGACGGGCTGTCGCGTTGGATGGACAGCCAAGGCTACTCAAGCGTGCAGGACTTTTCCGGGCGTGCGGTGGGCAATACCACGGACTGGAAATACCTGGACATCAACTATCAGGTGATTGCCAAGATCGACCAGCAAGCCTGCATCGGTTGCGGCCGTTGCCACATCGCCTGCGAAGACACCTCACACCAGGCCATTGCCAGCCTGAAACAACCGGACGGCACCCATAAATATGAGGTGATCGACGATGAGTGCGTGGGCTGCAACCTGTGCCAGATCACCTGCCCGGTGCAGGACTGCATCGAGATGGTGCCGATCGATAACGGGAAACCGTTCCTGGACTGGGACCATGATCCGAGGAATCCCTATCATGTCGCGGGTTGAGATCTGCGTCGCCTGAGCTGACGCCATCGCGAGCAGGCTCGCTCCCACATTGGATCTCCAGCGTAAACCAGATCCCTGTGGGAGCGAGCCTGCTCGCGATGAGGCCATCAGCCGCGCAACAAATCTTAAGGCTCCAACCCGATCCCCCGCAAAATCACGCTGGTCACGGTCTGCACCGCGCGCTCGAATTGCATGTCCGACAGCGGTTGATGGTCGTTGAGGATGTTGATCTGGTGATCGAAGTCGGCGTAATGCTGGGTCGAGGCCCAGATCATGTACAGCAGGCTTGAAGGCTCCACCGGCAGGATGCGTTTATCCTCCACCCATTGGCGAATTTTCGCTTCCTTCATCTTGGCCCAGTCGTACAGGCTGGCGTCCAGCGCCTCACCCAATGTCGGTGCACCATGGATGATTTCATTGGCCCAGACTTTCGAGCCATACGGCCGGCTGCGGGAATGGTTCATCTTGGCGCGGATGTAACTGCTGAGCACCACCCGCGGGTCATCGAACATCTCGAAGCACAGCGCGTCCTGCTTCCAGACTTCCAGCAAATCGAACAGCACCGCGCTGTACAGCTCAGCCTTGGTGCTGAAGTAGTAATGCAGATTGGAGCGCGGCAGTTGCACTTCTTTAGCAATGTCGGCCATCGCGGTGCTGCCAAAACCTTTCTCGGCGAAGACCTTCTCGGCGGCCAGGAGGATTTTCTCGACGTTACTGCGACGGATCTCGATCTTGTGATTGCCCATAAGGGCTCCCTGACAGCGGCATAGGTCAAGACTAGCATTCGCCACCTGCGAAACGAAACGTCGTACAGGGTCCGAGGCATAGGTAAACTGTCGCATCTTCCAATCTGCCTGATAGGTGCTGACCGATGTTGCTGAAAAAAGCCCTGACTGTGACTGCCCTCCTCGGCTCGCTGTTCGCCTCCTCGGTGTTTGCTCACGCTCACCTGAAAAGCTCGACGCCGGCCGCCGACAGCAGCGTTGCCGCACCTGCCGAATTGCGCCTGGTGTTCTCCGAAGGGGTTGAAGCCAGTTTCACCAAAGTCGATATCAGCAAGGATGGCGTCGCCGTTGCCGTGAAAAGCATCGCCACCGAAAGCGCCGATAAAAAGACCCTGGTCGTCACGCCCGCCGCCCCTCTGAGCGCCGGTAACTACAAGGTCGAATGGCATGCAGTGTCRGTCGACACCCATAAAAGCGCTGGCAACTACAGCTTCAAGGTGAGTCAGTAATCGATGTCGAGCGCGCTGGTCCTGGGCCGCTTCCTGCATTTCATCGTCGTGCTGATGCTGTTTGGGGCCTGTCTGTTCAGGCCCCTGCTGTTGCGCCATGAACCGCTGACCCAAGCGCTCGCGACACTTGATCAACGCCTCGCCGGGCTGAGTAGGCTGCTCGCCGGGTTCGCCTTGTTCACCGGGGTTTGCTGGCTGCTGTTGATCACCGCCAGCATGGCCGGCTCGCTGTCGGCGGCGTTTGATTGGTCAACCGTGCAGTTGGTGTTGAGCAACACCTTCTTCGGGCAGGTCTGGCGTTGGCATCTGCTGTTCAACGGGCTGCTGGTGGTCTGTCTGCTGAGCCCGCTGAGCAATTCGTTTGCGCTACGTATGCTCCTGAGCAGCCTGCTGCTGATGACCCTCGCCCCGGTCGGCCATGGTGCGATGCTCGACGGTCTGAGTGGCCAGTTGTTGATCCTCAACCAAGTGATTCACCTGACCTGCGTCGGTGCCTGGCTGGGTGGACTCATGCTGCTGATGATGATTCTGCGGCGACCGACGACCCACGCGGTCGAGCCAATACTGCAACGCTTCAGCGGGATTGGTTATGGGTTGGTGGCGGGTTTGCTGGTGACCGGCCTGATCAACGTCCGGGTGTTGACCGGGGCTTTCTGGCCGACACCGCTGCTGTCCGGGTTCGCGCTGATTCTGTTGATCAAGGTGCTGTTGGTCAGTGCCATGCTTGGCCTGGCGCTGTTCAATCGCTTGAAAATCAAACACTGCGAGCAACGCCTTTCGGCGCTGCGCACCAGCGTGATGCTGGAGTGGTTGCTGGGGATAGCGGCCGTGGCGGCAGTTTCCCTGTTGGGTACATTGCCGCCGATGGTGGCCGGTAACTGATCGTTCCCGCATGGGAACGATCATCGGCGCCTACGGATTGCCGGCGACGGCATTGCCTTGCCCGGACGTATCGATACTCACCACCACCGACATGCCGGGCCGCAGGCGTTCGCTTTGCGCCTGGTCCGCGTCAACAGTGATGCGCACCGGCACGCGTTGGGCGATTTTGACGAAGTTGCCGGTGGCGTTGTCGGCCTGCAACAGGCTGAATTCGGAACCGGTGGCCGGTGAAATACGCTGAACCCGACCGTGAAATTTCTGGTGGTTCAGGGCATCGACGGTGAAGGTGACCGGCTGGCCGATGTGGATGTTGTTCATCTGGGTTTCTTTCATGTTGGCGATTACCCACAGCTGACTCGGCACCAGTGCCATCAACTGCGCGCCGGAGTTGACGTAGGCGCCGAGACGCACGCCGATCTGCCCGAGCTGACCGTCCTGCGGGGCGACCACACGGGTGTTGGACAGATCGATCCGCGCCAGCTCGACCGCCGCTTCGGCACTGGCCACCGCCGCCTCCAGCGAACCGCGATTGACGATCACCGTTTGCAGGTCCTGCCGGGCGATTTCCAGACTGGCCTGGGCCTGTGCCACCGCAGCGATGGTTTGCGCATTAGCGGCACGGGTCACGTCCAGCTCGCGCTTGGAGACCGAGCCGTCGCTGATCAACGCCTCATTACGCCGCAAGTCCGCTGCGCTTTTTTGCGCCTGGGCCTGGCTGTCGGTCAGCGCCGCCTGACGCAGCTTGATGGTCGCCTCGGCGCTGTTGCGTTGCTGCACCGCATTGGCCAGCGCAGCTTTCTGCACCGCCAGTTGCGCCAGCGATTGATCCAGACGTTGCTTGTAGATCCGGTCATCCAGTCGCACCAGCAGGTCGCCGGTCTTGACGAACTGGAAGTCCTGCACCGGCACCTCAAACACGTAGCCACTGAGCTGCGGGCCGATGATCGTCACCTGGCCGCGAACCAGCGCATTTTCAGTGCTTTCGATGGCGCTGCCGAACGGCGGCAACTGCCAGGCATACAGCACGATCAGCACCCCGACGATGGCAATGGCAGCAAAGCCCAGGGACGAAATGATCCGCACCGGCAGCGAACGCGGCTCGGTGCCAGAAGTTTTAGGCGGTGCCACGCCCTCGGGAGTCGAGGCGATGGCGTTGGTGGTTGTGGTGATCGGGTCGGTCATGAAGAAGAGGCATCGCTGGAAGGAACGGAAGTCGGACTGGCCGGCGTGGGAGCGACAGCCTTGGTCGTGCTCAACAGCCACAGGCTGCGAATGAAGATCCAGAGCATGGTCAGCATCGCGATCACCGCGATCAGCATGAACACATCGTTATAGGCCATGACATTCGCCTCCCGGGTCGCAGCCGCTGCCAGGCTACGAATGCCCTGAGTGGTGCGGGCCGATGGGTCGGCGATACTCGACACATAACTCGCGCTGCTGCCTTGCACACGGCTGGCCACTTGCGGGTCGACCAGGGTCAGGCGCTCGACGATATGGCTGGAATGGAATTTTTCCCGGGCGATCTGGAACGTCCCCAACAACGCAGCACCAATCAAGCCGCCGAGGTTCTGGCAAATCCCGAACAGCACGGAAAAACTCACCAGATTGCGCGGATTGGTCAACACGTTGCGGGTGCCGAGCACCATGGTCGGGCCGAGGAAAAACGTCCCGCCAAAGGCCAGCAGAAACTGGCTAAGGTACATGTTCTCCGGGCGTGTCAGGTTGGTCGAGAAACTGTCCATCACCGAACCGGTGGCCATCAGCGCCAGAGAAATGATCAGCGGCATCAACAGGTGCGAGGGATTGATCGTCAGCGCGCTGGTGGCAAGGCCGGCGACGCTGCCCACCAGCATCACCACGTAAAGGCTGTGCATCTGCTGGCTGCTCAGGTTCAGGGTTTGCAGCAAACCCACCGCCCCGGTGGATTGCTCGGTGAGCACCATACGGATGAGGATCACCGCCAATGCCAGGCGAATCATCACCCCGCTACCAAGCCAGCGGGTCATCAGCATCGGGTTGCTGCGGTTATGTTCGATGGCCAGGCCGGCCATGATCAACACGATCGAGCCGGCCGAGGCGACACCGATCCACGGTGCTTCGAGCCACCAATCGATACGGCCCAACGACAACACCGCACAGAGCAGCGCCACTCCACCTGCCAGCAAGGCGAAGGTCAGGAAGTCGAGTTTTTCGAAAGTTTTGAAGCGGTCACCCGGTGGCAACTTGAGCATGAACACACAGCCCAGTGAGGTCAGCGCCATGCCCAGTTCAAACAGATAGAGCCCGCGCCATTCGGCGATCTGCAACAAGTCTTCGGAAAACAACCGGGCCAGTGGCAACGCCAGTTGCGAGGTGCCCAGGCCCAGCACCAGCGCCTTCATACGCCACTTCGCCGGGAAAGCCTGAACCATGTAATACAGGCCCAACGAACTCAGTGCCGCGCCGACCATACCGTGGGCGGCGCGCACCGCAATCGCCGAACTCAGGTCGTTGACGAACAAATGGCCGAAGGTCACCAGCGCATACAACACCAGGAATACTTCAGTGAACGCCCGCAGGCCGAACTGCTGACGAAACTTCACCAGCAGCAGGTTCATCGAGACGTTGGTCATCACATACGCCGCCGGCAGCCAGGCCATCTCGGCGGTCGTCGCCCCCAGCGCGCCTTGCAGGTAAGGCAGGTTGGCGACCACCAACGCGTTGCCCAAACCACCGGTCAATGCCACCAGCAACCCGACCAATGCATAAGCCAAGCGCTTTGGCGTGGAGTGCAAAGGGGTCGAGGGGGAACCGGGCAAGCTTGGCCGTTCGTGAGGCTGCCAGTTGCGCGGGGCGTAGTGATCCATTGCGTGGCCTTGTCATCGGTATAGCAGGCAGTAAACCTGAGCCTGAGACTTCTTGCCAGTTCGCTACACTGCAACCACCGATTTCAAGCCTTGAGCAGCATGTAGCCGGCTACCATCAGGCACACGCTGGCAAACCCCACTTGAAGTGCCCGGGCCGGAACCCGGGCGCACAGTCGCCGCCCCACGACCATCCCGGCGATGCTGGCGGCGATAAAGGCCGCGCCCTGGGCGTCAATAGTCACCCCGGCATGAAAGGCGCCGATCACTCCGGTTGCCGAGATCAAACTGATCACCATCAACGAGGTGGCGATGATGCCGCGCATCTGTACGTCGGTCAGTTGCTTGAATGCCGGCACGATCAGGAAACCGCCACCGACCCCGAGCAAGCCTGAAACCACGCCAGTCACCGCCCCCAATGCAGCCAGGGTTGCGGTGCATTTGGCGGTCCAGGAAAAGCGCCCGGTCTGTTGATCGAGCATGCAGTTTTTCTGGCCCCAGGTGGCGTGGCCGTGATCGCTCGGCCCCGCTTGCGGCTTTTCTCGCCGCAGCATCCGCCAGGCGATCATGATCATCAGCAGACTGAACAGGATCATCAGGACTTTTTCCGGCAACTGATGGGCGAAGTAGATGCCCACCGGCGAGAACACCGCCCCCAGCAATGCGATCAACAACGCCGCACGGTAGCGCACCAACCCATGGCGCAAGCCGTCGATGGCACCGACCGCCGCGGCGCTGCCCACCGCAAACAACGCCACCGGCGCCGCCTGGGTCATGCTCCAGCCCAGCCCGAGCACCAGGGCCGGCACTGCAAGAATGCCTCCGCCGGCCCCGGTCAGCCCAAGGATCAGGCCCATCACCACACCAAACAATGTCGCCAGCAGCATAGGGTTTTCTCAATCGACCTTGGACACACGAGTCAGCCACTCACGACCTTTAAGCATGCCGTTCCAGTAAAACCACGGCAGCAGCGTCGCCTTGAGAAACCATGCCGAACGCCGCGCCACGGTCGGCTCGAGGGGAAATGTCGGCAGCAGCTTACCGGCATAGCCGAACTCGGCGAGTATCACCTTGCCCTTCTCCACCGTCAGCGGGCAGGAGCCATAACCGTCGTATTTCAGTGGCAAGGGTTGCTGTTTGCGCAAGGCCAGCAAGTTCTCCGCAACCACGACGATTTGCTTGCGTACTGCAGCGGCGGTCTTGGCGTTGCTGGTGGAGCAGACATCGCCGAGGGCGAACACGTCCAGATAACGCACATGCTGCAGACTGTGGACGTCCACTTCGCACCAGCCAGCGGCATCGGCAAGCGAACTCTGGTGGATGAAGTCCGGCGAAACCTGCGGTGGTACCACATGCAACAGATCGAATTTTTTCGCTTGCAGCGTGACCGTTCCGGCGGCGTCCCTGACCTCGAACCAGGCGGTTTGCGCCGGCCCGTCGACCTTCACCAGGTTGGAGTTGAATGCCAGCCGGGCACGGTATTTCTCGATGTACTTCATCAACGGCGGGACGAAAGTCGCCACGCCGAACAGCGCGGCCCCGGCGAGGTTGAACTCGACGTCGAGGTTCTTCAGCACACCGTGTCGGAGCCAGTGATCACACGACAGGTACAACGCCTTTTGCGGCGCCCCGGCGCATTTGATCGGGACCGCCGGCTGGGTAAAGATTGCCTTGCCGCCGCGCAGACCTTTGACCAGTTGCCAGGTGTAGGCCGCATGCCGGTAGCTGTAGTTGGACGTGACACCGTGCTGCCCGAGGGCTTCTTGCAGACCTTCGATTTTCTCCCAGGCCAGTCGCAAGCCAGGGCAGACGATCAGGTTCTGATAAGAGACGCTGCGCCCGTCATCAAGCGTCAGCAGACGGTTTTCGGGGTCGACGCTGCTGACCGCAGCCTGCACCCATTGGGCCTGTCGCGGCATCACCGCAGCCATTGGCCGTACGGTGTTCTTGAGCTCATGGGCGCCACCGCCGACCAACGTCCAGGCGGGCTGGTAATAGTGCTGGGCGCTGGGCTCGATGACAGTGATGTTCAAGTGTGGATCGCGCTTGAGCAGGCTGGCGGCAAGGCCAATACCGGCAGTACCGCCGCCTATCACCACGATGTCGGCACTGATGGTCTGGCCCCAGTGTTGGTCCTTCATAAGTTATTGCCTCTACAAGGGGGCTGCCCGAAAAGGCTCACGCCCAGCTTTTTAGCACCGCGCCGCAATACAGGCCCGAGAGTGTTTTCATCACCTGAATCACTTCATGGCTGGCAAGACCGTAGAAAATGTACTTGCCTTCACGTCGGGTGCCCACCAGGCCTTCATCGCGCAGAATGCCCAACTGTTGGGACAACGTCGGCTGACGCACGCCGGTCATGGTTTCCAATTCGCCGACATTGCGTTCGCCCTGGGTCAACTGGCAGAGGATCAGCAGGCGGTCCTCATTGGCCAATGCCTTGAGCAGCGCGCAGGCCTTGGAGGCCGAGGCGCGCAATTGCGCCACTTCACCTTCACTTAGACTGGATTGCATTTGCAGATAACCTTGGTCGTCACTTAAGCTGTAGACATTATGTTTAAACATAAAGTGTTGCAACCCTTTGTGTCTTTCGGTCATCCAGCCAGGGCCCGCCGCCATGCCAGCATTGATCCAAGCCTTCTTTGATGACGCCTCATCGACCTACACCTATGTGATCTATGAACACGACGGCAGCCCCTGCGCCATTGTCGACTCAGTGCTCGATTACCACCCGGCGTCCGGTCGAACCGCCACCACTCAGGCTGACCGGGTCATTGCTTTCGTTCGCGAGCACCGGTTGCAAACCCAATGGCTGCTGGAAACCCACGCCCATGCCGATCACCTGTCCGCCGCGCCTTACCTGCGCCGCGAGTTGGGCGGCAAGATTGCTATAGGCCAGGCCATCAGCCAGGTGCAGGACGTCTTCAAGCGTCTGTTCAACCTTGAGCCGGCGTTTCGCAGCGATGGTTCGCAGTTCGACCACCTGTTTGCGCCGGACGAGGAGTTTGCCATCGGCAACCTCAAGGCCAAGGCGCTGCATGTTCCCGGCCACACTCCGGCAGACATGGCCTACCTGATCGACGATGAATTCATACTGGTGGGCGACACGCTGTTCATGCCCGACGTCGGCACCGCACGCTGCGATTTCCCTGGCGGCAACGCCAATCAACTGTTCGCCTCGATACACAGGTTGCTGGCCTTCCCCGCCGACACCCGTCTCTATGTCTGCCACGATTACCCGCCAGCCGGCCGCACTTCCCAGTGCATGACCACCGTTGGCGAGCAACGTAAAGGCAATATTCATGTGCATGACGGCATCGATGAAACGGCGTTCGTCGACATGCGCACCCGGCGCGATGCAGGCTTGTGCATGCCGACGCTGATACTGCCGGCGATTCAGGTGAATGTGCGGGCCGGCAACCTGCCGCCGGCGGAAGACAACGGCGTGGTCTACCTGAAGATCCCCATCAACCAGTTCTGACCCCAGACCCCACACATTATCTCGTAGCAGCTGCCGAGCTCCGCGAGGCTGCGTTCGGCGGCGCAGCCGTCGTAATTCGGCTGATACGGTCTGCCTGAAAGAACGCGGTGGCGGGTTTTGCGACGGCTGCGCCGCCGAACGCAGCCTCGCGGGGCTCGACAGCTGCTACGGGTATGTGGGGAGATTTCAGTTGGCCAGGGTCAGGCCATTGGCTGGCAATGGCAGCGCGGTTTTGTAGCGCACCTGCTTCAGCGCAAAGCTTGAGCGAATGTTGGCGACGCCCGGGACTTTGGTCAGGAAGTCCATCATGAAGCGTTCCAGCGACTGAATGGTCGGCACCAGTACGCGGATCAGATAGTCCGGGTCGCCGGCCATCAGGTAACACTCCATCACCTCCGGACGGTTGGCGATGGCGGCCTCGAATTGCGCCAGCGCCTCTTCCACCTGCTTCTCCAGGCTGACGTGAATGAACACGTTGACGTGCAGCCCCAGCAGGTCGGCATCCAGCAGCGTGACCTGCTCGCGAATCAGCCCTAATTCTTCCATGGCCTTGACCCGATTGAAGCACGGTGTCGGTGACAGGTTCACCGAGCGTGCGAGGTCGGCGTTGGTGATGCGGGCGTTCTCCTGAAGGCTGTTGAGAATGCCGATGTCGGTACGGTCCAGTTTGCGCATGAGACAAAACAACCTGTTTTTTATGTTTATGCAGATTTTTTATCCTCAAATGACCTTGAGCGCAACGAAACAGAGATAAATATTCTTCTTGCCCCGGCCTATGATTGTTGTAGGACAAGATTTCTTCCACCCGAAGGATGACGGTCAGCTCACTACAAAAAATTCACAAGATCGAGCGTAGAAAGCCATGAATCAAGCGTACGAACCCCTGCGCCTGCACGTTCCCGAACCCTCGGGCCGCCCCGGCTGCAAAACCGACTTCTCCTACCTGCGCCTGACCGATGCCGGTACGGTGCGCAAACCCCCAATCGACGTAGAACCTGCCGACACCGCCGACCTGGCCAAGGGCCTGATTCGCGTGCTCGACGATCAGGGCAATGCCCTCGGTCCGTGGGCAGAAGGCGTGCCCGTGGAGATTCTGCGTAAAGGCATGCGCGCCATGCTCAAGACGCGGATTTTCGACAACCGCATGGTGGTCGCCCAACGTCAGAAAAAGATGTCGTTCTACATGCAGAGCCTTGGCGAAGAAGCCATCGGCAGCGCCCAGGCCCTGGCCCTGAACATCGACGACATGTGCTTCCCCACCTACCGTCAGCAAAGCATTCTGATGGCTCGCGAAGTGCCGCTGGTGGACCTGATCTGCCAACTGCTGTCCAACGAGCGCGATCCGCTCAAGGGCCGTCAGTTGCCAATCATGTACTCCGTTAAAGACGCCGGCTTCTTCACCATCTCCGGCAACCTCGCCACCCAGTTCGTGCAAGGCGTGGGCTGGGGCATGGCGTCGGCGATCAAGGGCGACACCAAAATCGCCTCGGCCTGGATCGGCGACGGCGCCACCGCCGAATCCGACTTTCACACCGCCCTCACCTTTGCTCACGTTTATCGTGCGCCAGTGATTCTCAACGTGGTCAACAACCAGTGGGCGATCTCGACGTTCCAGGCGATTGCCGGTGGTGAAGCCACCACCTTCGCCGGTCGCGGCGTCGGCTGCGGCATCGCCTCCCTGCGGGTCGATGGCAACGATTTTGTCGCGGTGTACGCCGCCTCTGCCTGGGCTGCCGAACGCGCCCGCCGCAACCTCGGCCCGACCATGATCGAATGGGTCACCTACCGCGCCGGCCCGCACTCGACGTCCGATGATCCCTCCAAATACCGCCCCGCCGACGACTGGAGTCACTTCCCGTTGGGCGACCCGATTGCGCGCCTCAAGCAGCATCTGATCCGTATCGGCCAGTGGTCCGAAGAGGAACACGCCGCCCTCGGCGCCGAACTCGAAGCCGAAGTCATCGCCGCGCAAAAAGAAGCCGAACAGTACGGCACCCTGGCCGGTGGCCAGATTCCAAGCGCTGCGACCATGTTCGAAGACGTCTATAAAGAGATGCCGGAGCACTTGAAGCGCCAGCGTCAAGAGTTGGGGATCTGACATGAACGATCACAACAATAATATTCAGTTGGAAACCGCCATGACCACAACCACCATGACCATGATCCAGGCCTTGCGCTCGGCCATGGACGTGATGCTCGAACGTGACGACAACGTCGTGGTGTTCGGCCAGGACGTCGGCTACTTCGGCGGCGTGTTCCGTTGCACCGAAGGCCTGCAGAGCAAATACGGCACCTCGCGGGTATTCGATGCACCGATCTCCGAAAGCGGCATCGTCGGCGTTGCGGTTGGCATGGGCGCCTACGGTTTGCGGCCGGTGGCCGAGATCCAGTTTGCCGATTACGTCTACCCGGCCTCGGACCAGATCATTTCCGAAGCCGCACGCCTGCGCTATCGCTCGGCCGGCGAGTTCACCGCCCCGATGACCCTGCGCATGCCGTGCGGCGGTGGCATCTACGGCGGCCAGACCCACAGCCAGAGCATCGAAGCGATGTTCACTCAGGTCTGCGGCTTGCGCACAGTGATGCCGTCCAACCCCTACGACGCCAAAGGCCTGTTGATCGCCTCCATCGAGAACGATGACCCGGTGATCTTCCTGGAGCCAAAACGCCTGTACAACGGCCCGTTCGACGGCCATCACGACCGCCCGGTAACCCCGTGGTCGAAACACCCGGCCGCGCAAGTGCCGGACGGCTACTACACCGTTCCGCTGGACCTCGCCGCCATCACCCGTCCAGGCAAGGACGTGACCATCCTGACTTACGGCACCACCGTGTACGTCTCGCAAGTGGCCGCTGAAGAGACCGGTATCGACGCCGAAGTCATTGACCTGCGCAGCCTGTGGCCGCTGGACCTGGAAACCATCGTCAAATCGGTGAAGAAAACCGGCCGCTGCGTGGTCGTCCACGAGGCCACCCGCACCTGCGGCTTTGGCGCCGAACTGGTTGCGCTGGTTCAGGAACATTGCTTCCACCACCTGGAAGCGCCAATCGAGCGTGTGACCGGTTGGGATACTCCCTACCCGCATGCGCAAGAGTGGGCGTATTTCCCTGGTCCGTCCCGTGTGGGCGCGGCGTTGAAACGGGTCATGGAGGTCTGAATGGGCACGCACGTTATTAAAATGCCGGACATTGGCGAAGGCATTGCAGAAGTTGAGCTGTCGGTGTGGCACGTCAAAGTTGGCGACATGGTCGTCGAAGATCAGGTACTGGCTGATGTGATGACCGACAAGGCGATGGTCGACATTCCGTCCCCGGTGCATGGCAAGGTGATCGCCCTCGGCGGTCAGCCGGGCGAAGTCATGGCGGTCGGCAGTGTGTTGATCAGCATTGAAGTCGAAGGTGAAGGCAACGTCAAAGCGTCGTCTCAGCCAGCGCCGGTTGCACAAGCACCGAAGCCTGCAGCGGTTGCCGCACCGAAAGTCGAAGCCGTGGTTGAAAGCAAACCTGCCGTCCCGGCTCGCCCAATTGCGCCGCAAGGCCCGATGATCGCTCGCGAAGCCGATGAACGTCCACTGGCCTCCCCGGCCGTGCGCAAACACGCGCTGGATGCCGGCATTCAATTGCGTCTGGTCCGTGGCACCGGCCCTGCCGGACGGATTCTGCACGAAGACCTCGAGGCCTATCTGGCACAAGGTCAGTCGAACGCATCGAGCACTGTGGCCGCATACGCCGAACGCAACGACGAACAGCAGATCCCGGTGATCGGCATGCGTCGCAAGATCGCCCAGCGGATGCAGGATGCGACTCAGCGTGCCGCACACTTCAGCTACGTCGAAGAAATCGACGTGACGGCAGTGGAAGAACTGCGTGCGCATCTGAATGAAAAGCACGGCGCAACTCGCGGCAAGCTGACGTTGCTACCGTTCCTGGTCCGCGCCATGGTCGTCGCCCTGCGCGACTTCCCGCAGATCAACGCCCGTTATGACGACGAAGCCCAGGTCATCACCCGCCTCGGTGCGGTGCATGTCGGCGTCGCAACCCAAAGCGACATTGGCTTGATGGTGCCGGTGGTGCGTCACGCCGAGGCTCGTAGCTTGTGGGACAGCGCTGCGGAAATCTCCCGTCTGGCCACGGCTGCGCGCAATGGCAAAGCCAGCCGCGATGAACTGTCCGGCTCGACCATCACCCTGACCAGCCTCGGCGCCTTGGGCGGCATCGTCAGCACCCCGGTGCTGAACCTGCCCGAAGTGGCGATCGTCGGCGTCAACAAGATCGTCGAGCGGCCGATGGTGATCAAAGGCCAGATCGTGATCCGCAAGATGATGAACCTCTCCAGCTCCTTCGATCACCGGGTGGTCGATGGCATGGACGCGGCGCAATTCATCCAGGCCATTCGTGGCTTGCTCGAACAACCCGCAACCCTGTTCGTGGAGTAGCAAGGCATGCAACAGACTCTGAACACCACGCTGCTGATTATCGGCGGCGGCCCTGGCGGTTATGTGGCGGCGATCCGCGCGGGCCAGCTGGGCATCAGCACCATTCTGGTCGAAGGCCAGGCGCTCGGCGGCACCTGCCTGAACATTGGCTGCATACCGTCGAAAGCGCTGATTCATGTGGCCGAGCAGTTCCATCAGACTCAGCACCACAGCCAGCATTCGGCCCTCGGAATCAACGTCTCGGCGCCGACCCTGGACATCGGCAAAAGCGTCGAGTGGAAGGACGGCATCGTTGACCGCCTGACCACCGGCGTCGCGGCGCTGCTGAAAAAGCACAAGGTCCAGGTCATTCAAGGCTGGGCCAAGGTCATCGACGGTAAAACCGTCGAAGTCGGCGACACCCGTATCCAGTGCGAGCACCTGCTGCTGGCCACCGGTTCGAAAAGCGTCAACCTGCCGATGCTGCCAATTGGCGGGCCGATCATCTCTTCCACCGAAGCACTGGCGCCGAAAAGCGTACCAAAACGGCTGATCGTGGTCGGTGGCGGCTACATCGGGCTTGAGCTGGGCATTGCCTACCGCAAGCTCGGCGCTGAAGTGAGCGTGGTCGAGGCGCAGGATCGGATTCTGCCAGCCTACGATGCCGAACTGACCCAGCCGGTCAACGAAGCGCTCAAGCAACTCGGCGTGAAGCTTTACTTGAAGCACAGCGTCGAAGGCTTTGATTTACAAGCCAATACCTTGCAAGTGCGCGACCCGAATGGTGAAACCCTGAGCCTGGCCACCGATCAGGTGCTGGTGGCGGTTGGGCGTAAACCCAACACCCAGGGCTGGAACCTTGAAGCGTTGAACCTGGACATGAACGGCTCGGCGATCAAGATCGACAACCGCTGCGCGACCAGCATGCGCAACGTCTGGGCCATCGGCGACCTGAGCGGCGAGCCGATGCTCGCCCACCGCGCCATGGCGCAGGGTGAAATGGTCGCCGAGTTGATCTCGGGCAAACACCGCGAGTTCAACCCCACCGCCATCGCTGCCGTGTGCTTTACCGACCCGGAACTGGTGGTAGTCGGTAAAACCCCGGACGAGGCCAAGGCCGCAGGTCTGGATTGCATCGTGTCGAGCTTCCCGTTCGCTGCCAACGGCCGGGCGATGACCCTGGAATCGAAAAGCGGCTTCGTACGGGTGGTCGCGCGACGTGACAATCATCTGATTGTCGGCTGGCAAGCGGTGGGTGTCGGGGTGTCCGAGTTGTCGACGGCATTCGGCCAGTCCCTGGAAATGGGCGCACGCCTGGAAGACATCGCCGGCACCATCCACGCCCACCCGACGTTGGGTGAAGCGGTGCAGGAAGCGGCGTTGCGCGCCTTGGGGCACGCGTTGCATCTGTAAAAAACTGCCGCACCCCTCGTAGCAGCTGCCGAGCTCCGCGAGGCTGCGTTCGGCGGCAAAGCCGTCGCAAAATCTGCAACCGCGTTATTGCAGGCTGACCGCGTCAGCCGGATTACGACGGCTGCGCCGCCGAACGCAGCCTCGCGGTGCTCGGCAGCTGCTACGGGGATATCGCATTCCAGGCTGCGATTTAGGCCCGGAATGAAGTATTGTTGTCCCCATCCAGAAAAACGTCAGAAGCCTTGAACCATTCAGGCGATTGTTAAGTGATAGAGGGTGTCATGGGTAACGAAAGCATCAATTGGGACAAGCTGGGTTTTGACTACATCAAGACAGACAAGCGCTATCTGTCGCACTGGCGCGATGGCGCCTGGGACAAAGGCACCCTGACCGAAGATAACGTGCTGCACATCAGCGAAGGTTCCACTGCCCTTCACTATGGCCAGCAATGCTTCGAAGGCCTGAAGGCCTACCGCTGCAAGGATGGTTCGATCAACCTGTTCCGCCCGGACCAGAACGCCGCACGCATGCAGCGCAGCTGCGCTCGCCTGCTGATGCCACAGGTCGACACCGAACAATTTGTCGAGGCCTGCAAGGCCGTGGTGCGTGCCAACGAGCGTTTCATTCCGCCGTACGGCACTGGCGGCGCGCTGTACCTGCGTCCGTTCGTGATCGGCGTGGGTGACAACATCGGCGTGCGTACCGCTCCCGAGTTCATCTTCTCGATCTTCTGCATCCCGGTCGGCGCCTATTTCAAAGGCGGCCTGACCCCGCACAACTTCCTGATCTCCAGCTACGACCGCGCCGCGCCACAAGGCACCGGCGCTGCCAAGGTCGGTGGCAACTACGCCGCCAGCCTGATGCCTGGCTCCCAGGCCAAGAAGGCGCACTTCGCCGACTGCATCTACCTGGACCCGATGACCCACACGAAGATCGAAGAAGTCGGCTCGGCCAACTTCTTTGGTATCACCCAGGACAACAAATTCGTCACGCCGAAATCCCCTTCGGTATTGCCGGGTATCACCCGTCTGTCGTTGATCGAGCTGGCAAAATCGCGTCTGGGTATGGAAGTCGTTGAAGGCGACGTGTTCATCGACAAGATCAGCGACTTCAAGGAAGCCGGCGCCTGCGGTACTGCTGCGGTGATCACGCCGATCGGCGGCATCGAGTACAACGGCAAACTGCACGTGTTCCACAGCGAAACCGAAGTCGGCCCGGTCACCCAGAAGCTCTACAAAGAGCTGACCGGTGTGCAGACCGGCGACATCGAAGCGCCAGAAGGCTGGATCGTCAAGGTCTGATCCAGCGCTTGCGGCACTGAAAAGCCCACCCATCGCTCACGCGGTGGGTGGGCTTTTTTATTGGCCGGCATCTACGTCGAGCCGGGCAAACAGCCATTCCAGAAACACCTGGGTTTGCTCTGTCACATCCGGCGCAACACCGTAGTAGTAACGCGGCAACGGCATGCGCAGTTCGGGCAATGGGCAAATCAGACGGCCGCCCGACAGGTCATCGCCCAGCAATGAGGCCGGACACAAGGCTATGCCCTGTCCCTCCACGGCAGCCTGAAGCACCGGCTGCATGTGATCGAACTGCAACGTCATCTGAGTCGCTGACTGCGTTTCGCCGAACAGCAGGGCCCAGTTGTGCCAGTCCTCACGGCGGGTCTTGGCGGTCAGTAAGGTGTGTCGGCTCAGGCCGACCAAGTCGTCGAGCGGCAGACGCTTGATCAGCGCAGGCGCCGCGACCAGCAGCAATTCGTCTTCAAACAGTACCTGAGCATAAATGTCCGGCGCCCAGCCGTCGCGACCCCGTCGAATAACGACGTCGAACCCGTCTCGTGCATGATCGGGCGCCAGCGTGGACGTGACCACCTCGGGTTTGATCTCCGGGTGCAGCGCCATGAACTCCGCCAGCCTGGGTCTCAGCCAGCGCTGGGCAAAGGTCGGACGGACGTTGATCTTTACGGTACGCAGCGAGGCGTGTTGCTTGAGCGCTGCGGCGGCGTTGGCAATCTGTGACAGGCCCGCGCTGACCTGTTCATAGAAGCTCTGTCCCGCCGGGGTCAGCACCGATTGCCGGATGCGCCGTTCGAACAGCAGCACGCCCAGATGTTCCTCAAGCCGTTTGATGTGACGGCTGACGGCACTGTGGCTGACATGCAGTTCCTCGGCCGCGAGGCTGAAGCTCTGATGACGAGCGGCGGCCGCGAAAGCGCGAACCGCATTCAGGGGAGGGAGTTGATTAATCATGCGTCTAATTTAGTCACATATGCCGTGCAATTAAAGCGTTTGTCACACCTTCATCGTCACGCCAATCTGCGGGCATGCAGCCGATGCCACCTGATGGAGTGAGAGATGAATAGCTACGGATTGTTTTTACTGTTCGCCGCCCTGACCATTCTGAGTCCCGGGCCCGGCGTGGTGCTCACGCTGACCAATTCCCTGCGCCATGGCTGGACCGGCGCGCTGCCGGGTATCCTGGGCATCGCCCTCGGGGCGTTTGTCGTCGCCGGGATCAGCGCGACCAGCGTGGGCCTGATACTCGCGACCTCCGCGAGCGCGTTCACCGTGCTGAAATATGCCGGTGCCGCGTACCTCCTGTACCTGGGTTACAAAAGCTGGCGCACTGATCGTTTCATCCCTGAGCGTGAAGTGAACTCGTCGGGTCCTGGGTATCGCTTCGTCGAAGCGGCATCGCTGCAGCTGTTGAACCCAAAAGCGGTGTTCTTCTTTCTCGCGGTGTTCCCGCAGTTCATCGACACCTCGACGCACTACTACCGCCAGTTTTTTACCCTGGTCAGCTCCTACAGCGTGCTGGTGATCCTGATCCACAGCAGCTATGCCCTGCTCGCCAATGCGGCCAAAGGCTGGCTGTCGAGCCAAAAAGGTTCCTGGCTGGCGGCGAAGGTGTCAGGCGTTACGTTCGCCAGCTTCGGCGTGCTGATGGCCTCGGCCAGCCGATAGCGAATACCGGCCGGTTACGGCGAAGGACTGACAACCGAGCGACTGCCCGACTCAGTGGCACCCCGCAGGTTCACCTTCGTCAGTGCCGGCAGTTCAATCGCGAATCTGGCTGTGATCTCTTTACGCCCGGTCGCCGTCAACGCCAGCGCCCGACTGTCCAGATCCTGTATCAGCCATTTGCGCTTGATCGCCGTTTGCAGCAACGCCGCGCCCAGTGAGCCGCCGAGATGCGGGCGACGCATGCTCCAGTCGAGACAAGGGCAGGCAAAACGTCGACGCAGACTGCTCAAGGACTTCACGTCGATGCCCAGCCCTTCGAAAAACCGCTCACCGGTTTCACTCAGCGTGTGCTGCTGATCACCCTGCTCCGACATTGCCAACCAACCCGCTTCCAGCATCCGGTCATGCAGCAGCACGGCCAAGGTGCCGGCCATATGGTCGTAGCAAGTGCGAGCAAATTGCAGGCGATCCGGGGTTCGGGGAGTAAAGGTTGGCGCCGCGTTTTGGCCGATCACCATCAGCGCTTCCAGGGCCTGGGCGACCCGTTGATCCGCCAGGCTGTAATAACGATGCCGCCCCTGAACATGCAGCCGCAMCAAGGCAAGTTCCTTGAGTTTCGCCAAGTGGGCACTGGCGGTAGAGGCGCTGACGTCGGCGATCACGGCCAGTTCAGTACTGGTGCGCGCGTGGCCGTCCATCAGTGAGCAAAGGATTTTCGTTCGGGCCGGCTCGGCAATGGCTGCCGCCACTTGCGAGACGCCAATGTCGTGCTGCTCTACGTTCATATTTCGCTCCCTGACGAATCGTCGCCCTGCCCGACTGGAGATAGTAGCAACACTTTCCACCCACGAATAAGGCAGCGCTTCATGGACCCGATCATCGCCGCGACACATACCGATCCCTACCCTTATTACGCCAGCCTGCGAGCCGACGGCGGCCTTTCATTTCATCAAGGACTGAGTCTGTGGGTGGCCAGCAGTGCCCAGGCCGTTGCCGCCGTGCTGGCGCATCCTGACTGCAAGGTCCGGCCGGCCCACGAACCGGTGCCCAACGCCATTGCACACGGCGCGGCTGGCAAAGTGTTTGGGCAATTGATGCGAATGAACGATGGCGAACGCCAGCGCTGCCCGAGGTCGGCCATACAGCCGGGACTTGAAGTGATCGACACCGATGAAGTCGGCGCACTGGTGCGCGCCCGGTTGATCAGCCCATCTGCTGACGGACTGCACAAGGCCATGTTCATGGGCCCGGTGTGCGTGGTCGCTGCGTTACTCGGCTTTACGCCAGCCGAAGCTCGAACCCTCAGTAAACTGACGGCTGATTTCGTCGCGTGCCTGTCACCCCTGAGCAGCCCGGCCCAGTTGGACACGGCCCATGCGGCGGCGGAACAGTTGAACGGTTACTTCGTAGAACGCCTCAGCGCACAGGATCACCAAAGCCCTCTACTTGAAGGGATTCGTCAACGCCTGGCAAACCCCGACACCCTGCGCGCCAACCTGATTGGCCTGCTTTCCCAGACCTATGAGGCCACTGCCGGGTTGATCGGCAACGCCGTGCTGGCCTTGATCCGCAATCCAAAGCTCAAGGCTGAAATGCAGCGTGACCCGGCGCGGGTCAAAGATCTGTTGGCGGAAGTCCAGCGCCATGACCCTTCGGTGCAGAACACCCGTCGCTTCGTCAGCGCGCCTTGTGAAATCGATGGCGTGAGTCTCAAACCCGGCGATGTCATCCTGGTACTGCTGGCCTCGGCCAACCGCGACCCACAGCTCAATGACAACCCGGACGCCTTGCTCCTCGACCGCCCAACCCGCCGCAGCTTCACCTTCGGCGCCGGCCGCCACCAGTGCCCCGGCCAGGCACTGGCCTTGAACATCGCCAGCGCCACGCTCAGCGAAATCCTGACGCACAACGATTTGCTGGATCAGCTTGCCTGGGAGTACCGCCCGTCACTGAACGGGCGCATTCCGGTGTTTCGCGAGCGGTAGGAGGTTTAGCGATGAGCGTGGTGATTGCTCAAGCGTTGCGATATTCAACCGTCAGGTGTGACAGCTCATGGACCGGGGCCAGCCGTTCGCGGATGGCATCGGCCGTGACGGCTGCCGAGGTCACGACGCTGACAATCGCCGCTCGGGCCTGCGGGCCTACGCGCCAGACATGCAGGTCGGTGATGCTGACATCGCCTGTCGACTCAAGCAGCTCACGAACTTCGGCGGCGACGTGTTCATCGGTCGTGTCCAGCAGCACCGCGGCGCTGTCTCGCATCAAGCCCAAGGCCCAATTGGCGATCACGATTGCGCCGACGATACCCATCACCGGGTCCAGCCAGACCCAACCCAGATAGCGACCGGCCAACAACGCAGCAATTGCCAGCACGGAAGTCATCGCATCGGCCAGCACATGGACATAAGCCGAACGCAGATTGTTGTCGTGATGGTGCTCATGTCCGTGACCATGGTCATGATGCGCAGAGTTGCCGGCCAGTAAAAGCGCGCTGACGATGTTCACGGCCAGGCCCACTACGGCGATCAGCGTTGCTTCGGTGAAGGCCACGGTAGTCGGTTGAAACAACCGCATGACGGACTCTACAGCAATGACGATCGAGACCAGCCCCAGCACCATGGCCGAGGCGAAGCCCGCCAGATCCCCTACTTTGCCCGTACCAAAACTGTAGCGCGCATTACCGGCGTTGCGTCTGGCAAACCCGTAGGCGATTGCGGTAATGCCCAGCGCACCGACATGGGTTGCCATATGGAAACCGTCCGCCAACAGCGCCATGGACCCGGTGATGTAACCGGCAATGATCTCGCCAACCATCATGACGAACGTCAGCGCGACGACCCACAGCGTGCGTCTGGCATTCTCATCGTGGGTGGCCCCCAGGAACATGTGATCGTGGGAATAACGTGAAACCTGAGGTGTACTGCTCATGGGTTGCATGACCTTCAATTTGAGTAACGACGAATGGCTTGCAGCAACTCTTCAAGGCCTTCGGCGCGTTCTTGATCGCTGAGCTCGGGGCTGGCCACGTGTTCACGGGCGTGGGCTTCGATGAATTGATCCATCAGACCGTTGACCGCGCCACGAATCGCCGCGACCAGATGCAGGGTTTTGGCGCAGTCGGCCTCCGACTCCAACGCGCGCTCGACGGCTTGAACCTGGCCGGCGATACGACGAACCCGCTTCAGCAGATCGTCCTTGTGTTCGTGAATGTGCGACATACCCATACCCCCTATACCTATCTGCGGGAAGGATAGTCGTCGATCACGTCGATATTGGCAACCCTGCATTCACCCAATGGTCATGGGATATGCCGCGGAACAGCGCTAGAACAAGTTGAGTTTGTTTCAGGGGCCGCGTCGACCTGTACTCTTGAACGTTCCTGCTTGCGCAGTCGCCCTATCCCGATCAAAGGAATGTCAATGAGTGCAAATTTTTCAGGCATTACGTGGGGCTTTCCCGGCATCGACCGGCGTCTGCTGAAAGTGCAATTCAGTTTTTTGCTGATGGTTCTGGGAGGACGGTGCAATCAACTGGCGGTGGCCTGGTGGACCTTGCAGGAAACAGGCTCTGCGCTCTATTTCGCCAACATGATTGCCTGTTCCATCGCGGCGGAAGTGTTAGCCAAGCCTCTGCTGGGATGGCTGGGGGACAAGTACAACAAAATCCTGATCATCAAGCTGGCCTCATGGATCAGCCTGCTGACAGCACTGTTGATGGTGGTGCTGTCCGCCACGGGGTCGTTCAACCCCTGGACGGTGGGCGCGCTGATGATGATCAGCAGTGCGATCGTCGGCGTACGCGACCCTCTCCAGGCGTCGATCATTCCTTTGTTTGCAGACGACGATAAAGTCTCCCTGGCCTTTCGGACCAAAAGCGTGATGTCGTCCTTTTCCATTCTGCTGGGGCCGGTACTGGCCAGCGGGTTGATTTACGGGTTCGGTATCACATTCGCCTTTGCCGCCGATTTTTTTGCGATTCTCATCGCCGGGGCGTTGATCGCGACCATCCCGAGCCACATCGGTGCCACTGGTCAAGGCGAAAAAGCCCCGGGTGCCAGCGGCTTCAGCATGATCTATTCCGGCTTCAAAGTGGTTTACGGAGTGAAAGTCGAATTTTACCTGGCCATCATTGCAATGCTGATCAACTTTGCCCTGTTTCCGTTCTTCACCATCCTGATCCCACTGTACGTAAAGGACGTCATCCAGTACCCGGTCACTTACATCGGTCTTCTGGATTCGTGCTTCGGGCTGGGCATTCTGGCGGGCAGTTACAAGATCATCGGCTGGTTATCCGACCGGGTCCCCCGTGACATGTGTGTGTCCGCAGGTTTTGCATTACTGGGGGGCAATCTGGTGGCAGTCGGCACCGTTTCATCGTCGTTCATCGTGCCCGTGGCCTTCTTCTGCGGCGGCGTCGGCCTGATGTTGATCAACATCCCCACCTCCGCTGTGAGGTTGCTGGCGACGCCAAAGCTCCATCGCAACCGGATTTTTGCCACGGTTTCATTTCTGTCTGCGGCGGCTAGCCCCTTGGGCAGTTTCGCGATGAATACCCTGATCGCCTATCTGGGGGTTGCACTGACAATCACGCTGCTGGGCGTCATGGTGCTGCTGTTGTCTCTGCTGGTCTTTCTGGTACCCGACTTCAAAACTTTCATGCGTTCCCAGGATACGCAGCTCAATGATGCCTATCTGGACAAATACCCTGAAGCGTTTGCGCACTGACGTGCTTCGCCATGCCTCTGCCTCTTACAAACGGAGTTGCCTTTCACTATGCCGGACTTCAAGGGCCGATCTGAAATCCGCTCTACCCCGAACGCCGCTACCGACCGTTGCGTGCGCGGTTGCTCACCGAGTTTCTCAGCGAGCGAATCAGCCAGTTGCCGGGGTTCGAGGCATAACAGCGGTCAGTCGTCGCGGGTCAGCACTTCGAGCAATTCAATCTCGAAAACCAGGTTGGAGTTGGGCGGGATGGCGCCCATCGAGCGCTCGCCATACGCCAAGTGCGCCGGTACCAGCAACTTGCGCTTGCCGCCGACCTTCATGCCCATCAAGCCCTGATCCCAGCCCTTGATCACTCGGCCGGTGCCGATCACGCATTGAAAGGGTTTGCCGCGCTCCCAGGAAGAATCGAACGGCGTACCGTCCTCCAGAAAACCGCGGTACTGGGTGGTAATCAAGGCGCCTTTAACGGCGGCTTTGCCGTCGCCCAGTTCAAGGTCGATGACCTGCAATTCTTCGTTCATTACTGCTCTCTCGTTCGCGATGACCCTAAACACACGGCCCGCGTTTTCTCAGATTTCGCGCTGCAGGGCAATCCTGTTGAAGACACTGATGCAGGCGCAAGCTCAACGCTCTATCGGCATGACCGCCAGAATCTGCCCGTTGGTGGTCTGCACCAGCATGTACTTGTCGTTGATTTGCACCCACTGGGTCTGACTTTGCGGGGTATTCAAGCCGCGTCTTTTCCAGTCGACCAGGGCTTTTTCGCTGCGGGTGTAGACGTCCGGTGCCTGGTCGCCGACGTGCAGGTTGCGAGCATTGATTGGCGCCGACTGGACGATGGTTTGCAGGGTATCGGCGGCCAGGACCGTCGGGCAGATAACT
Organism: Pseudomonas sp. 05N432; assembly: GCF_056396945.1. Taxonomy (NCBI): domain Bacteria; kingdom Pseudomonadati; phylum Pseudomonadota; class Gammaproteobacteria; order Pseudomonadales; family Pseudomonadaceae; genus Pseudomonas; species Pseudomonas sp. 05N432. The sequence goes on from NZ_JBFTMM010000008.1 coordinate 193,275, forward strand.
GCAAGACTCACAAGCACCGCCATGGCAGCCAGATTTCTTTGACGCAGCATCGGTATTTCTCCAGTGAATGGGTGACACCCGCTCTAGGACCGCCATTGCGTCCGGTCATTCGAAACGCTCACACCTCACTGTAGCGATGATTCTGCGATTGATCTCACCGCAGTGATAATCCATACGCATCAATGGATGTTAAATATGCACTTATCATATCGATCGACCTGCCCCAGTATCCGGCCTTAATAATATCCATGCGCCACGTTGCGCATGTCATAAAAGCGCGGGAGACACAACATGCAGGCTACAACCCATCCGCCAGCGACATCCGCTCGCAGCAAAGTCAGTGCAATTTTCCGGGTCACCTCGGGCAACTTCCTGGAACAGTTCGACTTCTTCCTCTTCGGTTTCTACGCCACCTATATTGCGGCGGCGTTCTTCCCTGCCAGCAGCGAATTCGCCTCGCTGATGATGACCTTCGCAGTGTTTGGCGCAGGTTTTCTGATGCGTCCTTTGGGCGCGGTGATTCTTGGTGCCTACATCGATGATGTCGGCCGCCGCAAAGGCTTGATCGTCACCCTGTCGATCATGGCCAGCGGCACGATTCTGATTGTGCTGGTGCCCGGCTACGAGACCATCGGTCTGTTCGCTCCGGCGCTGGTGTTGATCGGCCGTCTGCTTCAGGGCTTCTCCGCCGGTGCAGAACTGGGCGGCGTGTCGGTGTACCTGGCGGAAATCGCCACGCCGGGCCGCAAGGGCTTTTTCACCAGTTGGCAGTCGGCCAGCCAGCAAGTGGCGATCGTCGTTGCTGCCGCGCTGGGCTATGCGCTGAACCAATGGATGCCGGCGACAGTGGTTGCCGACTGGGGCTGGCGCATTCCGTTTTTCGTCGGTTGCATGATCGTGCCGTTTATTTTCCTGCTGCGGCGCAGCCTTGAAGAAACCGCAGAGTTCACCGCCCGCCGCCACCGCCCAAGCATGCGTCAGGTGTTCGGCACCTTGCTGCAAAACTGGCAGATCGTGATCGCCGGTATGCTGATGGTGGCGCTGACCACCACCGCGTTTTACCTGATCACCGTGTACGCGCCGACCTTTGGCAAAACCGTGCTGCACCTGAGCACTTCCGATGCGCTACTGGTGACCTTGCTGGTCGGCGTGTCGAACTTCTGCTGGCTACCACTGGGTGGCGCACTGTCGGACCGCATCGGTCGGCGCCCGGTGCTGGTGGCGATGACCCTGCTGACCTTGGCCACGGCCTACCCGGCATTGACGTATCTGGTCCAGGCACCGAGCTTCATCAACATGCTGTTGGTACTGCTGTGGTTGTCGTTCATCTACGGTTTGTACAACGGCGCCATGGTTGCAGCACTGACCGAAATCATGCCGGTGGAAGTCCGCGTGGCCGGTTTCTCCCTGGCCTACAGCCTGGCGACCGCAGTATTCGGCGGCTTCACCCCGGCGATTTCGACCTTCCTGATTCAGTACTCTGGCGACAAGGCCGCCCCCGGTTACTGGATGAGTTTCGCCGCGCTGTGTGCGTTGTGCGCAACGCTGTACCTGTACCGGAGCTCGACCGGTCGTTTACAAGTCGCCGTGCAATAAGCCAACCCCAGACAGAGAAAAGCTGATGAAGAAATTACTGAATTTTGCGGCGCTGACCCTGATCGGCGCCCTGGGCCTGAGCAGCGTTGCCCAGGCTGAAGAACTGCACGTGATGACCTCCGGCGGCTTCACGGCCGCCTACAAAGTACTCGGTCCAAAGTTCGCCGCCGCTACTGGTAACACGCTCGATACAGCGCTCGGCCCGTCGATGGGCAAGGCGCCTGAAGCGATCCCCAACCGGCTGGCCCGTGGTGAGCAGGCCGATGTGGTGATCATGGTCGGCTACGCCCTGGATGAGTTGATCAAGCAAGGCAAGGTCTTGCCCGGGTCACGGGTTGAACTGGCCGATTCGAGGATTGGCCTGGTGGTGCGCGAGGGTGCGGCGAAGCCGGATATCAGCTCGGTCGAGGGGCTGAAGACGACATTGCTCAATGCCAAATCCGTGGCCTACTCCGACAGCGCCAGTGGCGTGTACATCCAGGATCAGCTGTTCAAGCGCCTGGGGATCGAGCCGCAGCTCAAAGCCAAATCGACCATGGTGCCGAAAATCCCGGTGGCTTCGGTGGTTGCCACGGGCGACTACCAATTGGGCTTTCAACAGGTCAGTGAATTGCTCCCGGTGCCCGGCGTGACCTTCGTCGGCAAGATTCCGGAATCCGTGCAGTCGGTGACACGCTTTGCTGCTGGCATCCCGGTTGGTGCGCAACATCCGGTGCAAGCCAAAGCCTTGCTCGACTACCTCGCGTCCCCGGCCGCCCAGCCAGATGTCAAGGCAACCGGACTGGACTCGGTCAGCCGTTAAGGCTGGCGCCGGCCTCAGCCGATCCAGGCTGAGGCCGGCTTGACCTTCATTTCAATAATCAGCCGTTCCAGCTCCAACGCCGCCGGCGTCAGCGTCCGTCCCCGACGCTTGAGCAGGCCGACGCTGCGCATCACTTGCGGATCAGTCAGCGGTATGTGAGTCAGAATCGGGTGGTCATTGCCGGGCATGGCCATCAACGGTACCGCAGCGATCCCCAGCCCTGCTTCAACCAGGCCGATCATGGTGGTGACGTGTCGGGTTTCGCAGATGCTCTGACGCGCCGGAACAATCCCGCTCAACGCCTGATCCAGCAGGAAGCGATTGCCCGACGTCTTGTCGAGGGAGATGTAATCCTGCTGGTACAGCTCGCTCCAGCTCACACTGGCGCGGTTGGCCAAGGCGTGATCACGCCGGCAAGCGACCACATAACGTTCCTGCACCAACGGTTCGAACTCGACGTCGGCCTCCAGCGTGCCCATGAAACTCAAGCCGAAATCCGCCTCGCCATTGACCACTGCGCTCAGCACGTCATGGGCGCTGGAGTCGAGCACCTTGACCTTGATTCGCGGAAAACGCTGATGGTATTGGGCGACCACTCGCGGCATGAAGTAGTAAGCCGCCGACGGCACGCAGGCCACGGTGACGTAGCCCAAACGGGTCGACGCCACGTCGCTGATCCCCAGCAACGCCACATCCAGGTCATCCAGCAACCGGTCGACACTCGGCGCAAACGCTCGCCCGGCCTGGGTCAGGCTCACGCGGCGAGTGGTGCGCTCAAACAGTTTGACGCCCAGCGCGTCTTCGAGCTTTTCAATCCGCCGACTCAGCGCCGGCTGGGAGATGCGCACCGCGTCGGCGGCCTTGCGAAAGCTGCCCTGCTCGACCACGGCGCGAAAAGCCTGCAAGTCATTCAGGTCGAAGTTGATGGCCATGACACGCACTCACCGGCAAACGAATTGATCAGTTTATCCTATGAATGTAACAAATTGATGCAAAATGTAACGCTAAAATCCGCGATAACCGGCACTCATGACTGACTGATGCCGGTCCAGCCTTTATCCTTGGCGCCTTGCCAACCGATGATTGTCTGCAATTTTTGTTGTTCGACGTTTTCCCAGGAGTAAGCCATGCCCCATGAAGGCAACCTGTTGCAAGCCGCTGTCGTCTTTCTGTTCGCGGCGGTGCTCACCGTGCCTTTGGCCAAACGCCTGCAACTGGGCGCGGTGTTGGGCTATCTGCTGGCCGGCGTCATCATCGGGCCGTCGGTGCTGGGGTTGATCGGCAACCCGCAAAGCGTCAGCCATATCTCCGAGCTCGGCGTGGTCTTGCTGCTGTTCATCATCGGCCTTGAGCTGTCGCCACGACGGCTGTGGGTGATGCGCAAAGCGGTGTTCGGCGTCGGTCTGGCGCAGGTGCTGCTGACCGGTTCGGTGATCGGCGTGCTGGCGTTCTACGTGTTCGGCCAGGCGCTCAACAGCGCGATAGTGCTCGGCCTGGGATTGGCGTTGTCGTCCACCGCCTTCGGCCTGCAAAGCCTGGCTGAACGCAAGGAACTGACCAGCCCGCACGGGCGCCTGGCATTTGCGATTCTGCTGTTTCAGGACATCGCCGCGATCCCGCTGATCGCCATGGTGCCGCTGCTCGCCGGCGGTGATCACAGCACGTCCGCCGCTGACGATTTGAACCATGTCCTGCGGGTGCTCGGCAGCATCGCAGTGGTGGTGATCGGCGGGCGTTACCTGTTGCGGCCGGTGTTTCGTGTGGTCGCCAAAACCGGCCTGCCGGAAGTCTCGACCGCCACTGCGCTGCTCGTGGTGATCGGCACTGCCTGGCTGATGGACCTGGTCGGCGTGTCGATGGCACTCGGCGCATTCCTCGCCGGCTTGCTGCTGGCGGACTCGGAATACCGCCATGAACTGGAAGCACAGATCGAACCGTTCAAGGGCCTGTTGCTGGGGCTGTTTTTCATCAGTGTCGGCATGGGCGCCAACATCAGCCTGCTGTTCAGCGCCCCGGCGACGGTGCTGGGCCTGACCCTGCTGCTGATCATGCTCAAGCTGCCGATGCTGTTTGTCGTCGGGCGACTGGCCGGAGGTTTGAATCGGCTGAGTGCGTTGCGCCTGGGCATCGTGCTGGCGGCGGGTGGTGAATTTGCGTTCGTGGTGTTCAAGATCGGTCGTGATCAAGGCTTGTTCGACCCACGGATGTACGACCTTCAGGTGCTGACCATCACCCTGTCGATGGCCGTGACCCCGCTGTTGCTGCTGATGTGCGGTCGACTGGTGAAATCGAAGATCGAGCCCGTCGCCGTGCCGCCACACTTGCGCGAAATCGACACCGACGCCCCCCGCGTAGTCATCGCCGGCCTGGGCCGTATGGGCCAGATCGTCGCGCGGATTCTGCGGGCACAAAAAATCCAGTTCGTCGCCCTCGATACATCGGTGGAAACCATCGAGCTGTCGCGCAGTTTTGGCGGTGTTCCGGTGTTCTATGGCGACCCGATGCGCCCGGAAATACTCCACGCGGCCAAGGTCGGGCAGGCGGAGTTCTTTGTGATTGCCACCGATGACCCGGACACCAACATCAAGACCGCCGAACTGGTGCGCAAGCTCTACCCGCACATGAAAATCATCGCCCGTGCGCGTAACCGTCAGCACGTACACCGCCTGGTCGACCTCGGCGCCGAGGCGATCCGCGAAACCTATTATTCAAGCCTGGAAATGAGTCGCCGAACCCTGCTCGGCCTGGGCCTGAGCCAGACCCAGGCCGACGCCCGCATCGAGCGTTTCAAGCATCACGACGAACAAGTGCTCGAAGCCCAGCACGCGATCTACGACGATGCCGCGAAAGTCATGCAAAGTGCCCAGGAAGCCCGAGCCGAACTGGCGCGGTTGTTCGAGGCGGATCGGATTGAGGAAGAGACGGTCAAACCTTGAAGCCAAAAAAGATCGCGTTCCCCGTGGGAGTTGCCGCAGGCCGCGATCTTTTGCTCTGAAATGTTGAAAGGAATCCACGATGAGTAGCACCGAGCAATCCTCCCCCGCCCTGAAGGAAATCTTCAACGCCGAGCGCTTGCAACACATCGCCAGCGAAATGCACGCGGTGTACCCGGCGTTCAACGCCAGGGCGTTCCTGAAACTGGCCAATGAAGGTTTGGCCGAGTTGTCGGTGATGCAGCGTATGGCACGGGTCGGTGAATGCCTGCACGCGGTGTTGCCGCTGAGCTATGAGCAGACACTGGAAATCCTGCGCCCGCTCGCACCACGCTTGAACAGTGGCTTCGTCAGCATGTTCCTGCCCCACTACGTCGCCACTTATGGCGCTCACGCGTTCGAGTTGTCGATGGATGCGCTCAAGTACTTCACCGCGTTCGGATCTTCGGAGTTCGCGATCCGGCATTTTCTGCGCAGCGACTTCGAACGCTCACTGGCACTGATGCACGACTGGTCGCTGGACGACAACGAACACGTCCGCCGCCTGGCCAGCGAAGGCAGTCGCCCGCGCCTGCCGTGGTCGTTTCGCCTGGAACCGGTGCAAGCCGACCCGACGCTGGCAGCAGCAATCCTCGACAACCTCAAGGCCGACAGCAGCCTTTACGTGCGCAAGTCGGTGGCCAACCACCTCAACGACATCACCAAGGACCACCCCGAGTGGGTGCTGAGCCTGATCGAAGGCTGGTCGCTGGAAGACCCGCGCACCGCGTGGATCGCCAAACACGCGCTGCGCAGCCTGATCAAACAAGGCAACCAACGGGCACTGGCCATTATCGGCGCTGGCGGCAAACCCGAGGTCCAGATCCATAACCTCAAGGTTGAACCGGCGGTGATCAGTCTTGGCGAGACCATAAAGCTCTCGTTCGACCTTCATTCAACCGCCAGTGATAGCCAGCGACTGGTGGTCGATTACGCCATCGACTACGTCAAAGCCTCGGGTGCAACCTCGGCTAAAGTCTTCAAACTCAAGGGCCTCACCCTGCCCGCCCACGCCCGACAAGCCTTCAGCCGTACCCAGCAGATCCGAGAACTGACCACCCGCAAACATTACGCAGGCACGCATGCGGTACACATCATGATTAATGGTGAGCGACTGGGAAGCTCTGCGTTCGAAATTGCCCCGTAACCCCAGAGCACGCGCGCGCCTGGCCCTTGCCAGCGATGGCGTCGGTAAAATTGCTATCACCAGCAAGCCGCGTTTCCGCAGTATTGATTGGCGTACATCTGTGAGTGATTGGTTGACTGTCAGGTCGCCATCGCGAGCAGGCTCGCTCCCACAGTTTTGATTGGTGTGCATCTGCAAGAGATTGGGCGGCTGTCGGGGCGCCTTCGCAGGCAAGCCCGCTCCCACAGTTTTGATTGGTGTGCATCTGCAAGAGATTGGGCGGCTGTCAGGGCGCCTTCGCAGGCAAGCCCGCTCCCACAGGTTTGATTGGGGTACATCTGCGAGAGATTGGGCGGCTGTCAGGGCGTCTTCGCAGGCAAGCCAGCTCCCACAGTTTTGATTGGTGTACATCTGCGGGAGATGGGTCGGCTGTCAGGATCAAAAGATTGCAGCCTACGGTTGAGAGGTGGGACCAAGCAGCAGCGCCTGCTCGCGATCACACAACCCCACCACGTAATCCCACAACACCCGCAAGCGCACTGACTTGTGCAACTCACGACGAGTACTGATCCAATAACTGCGCTGAATACTTTCAGCCGGCAACAGCGGCACCAGCTCCGGATCGTGGCTGGCCATGTAACACGGCAACACCGCGATCCCCAACCCCGAGCGCGCCGCCTGCTGCTGGGCAATCACACTGGTGCTGTGAAACACCACCTGAGGGCTGCGGCAAAAACTGTTGAGAAACATCAACTCCTGACTGAACAACAAATCGTCGACATAACCGATCCAGGCATGCCGCGCCAGGTCCTCGCGGCTGCGCAACGGAGGCGAACGGTCGAGGTAAGCCTGGCTGGCGTAAAGCGCCAAACGGTAATCCGTGAGCTTGCGAGTGACCAGCATATCGGCGGCCGGGCGCTCCAGATGAATACTGATCTCGGCTTCGCGATTGAGGATACTGACGAAACGCGGCACCGCCACCAGCTCCACTTCCAGCCCCGGATAGCGATCAAACAAACCCTGCATGCGGCTGGCGAGGAACATGATCCCCAAGCCTTCGGTCACCCCGACCCGAATCTTGCCCAGCGGCGCACTGGACTGGGTGATCTCCTCCTGCGCCAGCAAGGCGACGTTCTCCATGGCTTCAGCATGTTTGAGCAGCGCTTCACCCGCCGGGGTCAGTTGGTAACCCTGGGCTTGCTGGACAAACAGCGCGGTGCCGAGGCTCGTTTCAATCGCCTCGATGTGCCGCGCCACCGTAGCGTGGGTGGTTTTCAAACGTCGGGCGGCGGTCAGCAAGCGGCCACTGCGTTGCAATTCGAGAAAAAAACGCAGGTCATTCCAGTCGAACATCAGCCTTCCTTGCATGCGTGGGAGTTGATCACTGTTTAAAAACGCACAGCAGCTGAGCAAAAACTAACATTCTTTTGCCGAAAACTAACAACTAGGATGGATCCCAATAAGAACAACATGCTGCGAGGTCATGGATGCAACCTGCCGTTGATGCATACGATTACATCGTGGTCGGCGCCGGACCGGCCGGCTGCCTGCTGGCCAACCGGCTCTCCGCCAACCCACAACACCGGGTGTTGCTGCTTGAAGCCGGTGGGCGCGATAACTACCCGTGGATTCACATTCCGGTCGGTTACCTGTTTTGCATCGGTAACCCGCGCACCGACTGGTGCTTCAAGACCGAAGCGCAAACCGGCCTGCAAGGCCGCAGCCTGAGCTACCCGCGCGGCAAGGTGCTGGGCGGCAGCTCATCGATCAACGGCATGATCTACATGCGCGGCCAGGCCGGCGATTACGACCGCTGGGCCGCCGAGGGCAACCCCGGCTGGAGCTGGAACGACGTGTTGCCGTTGTTCAAACAGAGTGAAAACCATTTTGCCGGTGACTCGGCCTTTCACGGCGCCGCCGGTGAATGGCGCGTCGAGCGCCAGCGGCTGTCGTGGCCGATTCTCGACGCCTTCCGCAGCGCCGCCGAACAAAGCGGCATCGCCAGCGTCGATGATTTCAACCAGGGCGACAACGAGGGTTGCGGTTACTTCCAGGTGAATCAGAAAGCCGGGGTACGCTGGAATGCTGCCAAGGCCTTTCTCAATCCGGTCCGCCATCGGCCTAACCTTACCGTCCTGACCGGTGTCGACGTCGACCGCGTGCTGCTGGAAAACGGCCGGGCATCCAAGATCAGCGCCCGCTGGCAAGGCCAGGTAAAAACCTTTGCGGCCCGTCGGGAGATCATCCTCAGCGCCGGTTCGGTCGGTTCGCCGAGCATCCTGCAACGTTCCGGCATCGGCCCGGGCGGCTTGCTCAAACGCCTGGGCATCGGCGTCGCCCACGAGCTCAATGGCGTGGGTGGCAACCTGCAGGATCACTTGCAACTACGGCTGATCTATAAACTGGAAAACGCCCGGACCCTGAACCAGATCGCCGGCAGCCTGTGGGGTAAAATCGGCATGGGCTTGCGCTATCTGTACGACCGCAGTGGCCCGCTGTCGATGGCCCCCAGTCAACTCGGCGCTTTCGCCCGCTCCGGACCGGAACAAACCTCGGCGAACCTCGAATACCACGTCCAGCCGCTTTCGCTTGAGCGCTTCGGCGAACCCTTGCATGCGTTCCCGGCGTTCACCGCGTCGGTCTGCGACCTGCGCCCGCAAAGCCGTGGCCGTGTCGAGATTCGTTCGGCCGACCCGCATCAGCCGCCGTTGATTCAGCCCAATTACCTGAGCCACCCCGAAGACCTGYGCGTTGCCGCCGATGCGATTCGCCTGACCCGGCGCATCGTTGCCGCACCGGCCTTGCAACCGTTCAACCCGGTCGAATACCTGCCGGGCGCGGCCTTGCAAAGCGAAGAACAACTGCACGAAGCCGCCGCGCGCATCGGCACAACGATTTTCCACCCGGTCGGTACCTGCCGCATGGGCAACGATGCCGATGCCGTGGTCGATGCCCAGCTGCGGGTTCACGGCATCCCCGGATTGCGTATCGCCGATGCGTCGATCATGCCGCACATCACCTCGGGCAATACCTGCTCACCGACACTGATGATCGCCGAGAAAGCGGCGCAACTGATTCTCAACCCCCCTATAAACACCCACCCTGTGGGAGCGAACCTGCTCGCGAAGAGGCCTGTCAGCCACCTCTGATGGTGACTGACACAACGCCTTCGCGAGCAGGCTCGCTCCCCCAAAGGCCACGCAATACCAGTAGGAGCGGCGCCAGCCCACACGGCCGGCGCTGACAGTGGAACAACAATAAATAAACACTGTGAGGGATACCGACATGTCAGAACAGGCYCAAGCCATCGCCGCAACGCTCAGCGCCGGCACCAGCAAGGAAACCCAGAAAGTCATCTTCGCCTCGTCCCTCGGGACGGTGTTCGAGTGGTATGACTTCTTCCTCTACGGCGCCCTCGCGGCGGTGATCAGCAAACAGTTCTTCGCCGGGGTGAATGACACCACCGCCTTCATCTTCGCACTGATGGCCTTTGCTGCCGGTTTCATCGTGCGGCCGTTTGGCGCTCTGGTGTTCGGTCGACTGGGGGACATGATCGGGCGCAAATACACCTTCCTCGCCACGATCATCCTGATGGGCCTGGCAACCTTCTCCGTTGGCCTGCTGCCGACCTACGCCAGCATCGGCATTGCCGCACCGATCATCCTGGTGGTGCTGCGCATGCTCCAGGGCCTGGCACTCGGTGGCGAGTACGGCGGTGCCGCGACCTATGTGGCAGAACACGCACCCGTCGGCAAACGCGGTTTCCACACCAGCTGGATTCAGTCCACCGCGACCCTCGGTTTGCTGCTCTCGCTGCTGGTGGTGCTCGGCTGCCGCTACTTCACCGGTGATCAGTTCGAAGTCTGGGGCTGGCGCATTCCGTTCCTGCTGTCGATCGTGCTGCTGGGCATTTCGACCTGGATTCGCCTGAGCCTGCACGAGTCGCCGGCCTTCTTGAAAATGAAAGAAGAAGGCAAGTCCTGCAAAGCACCGATCCGCGAATCCTTCGGTAACTGGGAAAACCTCAAAGTCGTGCTGATTGCGCTGTTCAGCATCAACGCCGGGCAAGCGGTGACCTTCTATGCGGCACAATTCTACGTGCTGTTCTTCCTCACCCAGTTCCTGAAAATGGACCCGGCCCTGGCCAACACCTTGCTGATTGTCAGCGTGGTGATCGGTGCACCGTTCTTCATTTTCTTCGGCTGGCTGTCGGATCGGGTCGGGCGCAAACCGATCCTGATGATCGGCCTGTTGCTGGCCACCGTGCTGTACTTCCCGATCTTCAAAACCCTGGCCCATTACGCCAACCCGGCCATCGACCGCGCCAGTCAACAAGCGCCAATCAGCGTGCTGGCCGACCCGGCCACCTGCACCTTCCAGTTCGACCCGGTCGGCAAGGCGCGTTTTGACAGCCCCTGCGACAAGGTCAAAACCTTCCTGGTCAAACAAGGCCTGCCTTACAGCAGCAAAGCCGCCCCTGCTGGCAGCACCGTGCAGGTCAGCGTTGGCGATGTAAAAATCGACGGTTACGACGAAGCCGCCCTGCGCGGTGCCGTGACCCTGGCCGGCTACCCGCAACAGGCGGACACCCAGCAGATCAACAAACCGATGATCGTCGTGCTGATCGTGGCGCTGATCATCATTTCGGCGATGTGCTACGGGCCGCTGGCGGCACTGATGGTCGAACTGTTCCCGACGCGCATCCGCTACACCTCGATGTCCCTGCCGTACCACATCGGCAACGGCTGGTTTGGTGGTTTCCTGCCGACCGTGTCGTTTGCGCTGGTGGTGTACACCGGGGATATTTTCTACGGGCTGTGGTACCCGATACTGATCACCGGGGTGAGCCTGGTGGTGGGTATGCTCTGCTTGCGCGAAACCAAGGACGTGGACCTGGAGAAAAACTGACGGCATAAAAAAGTCCGCCCATGTTGGCCCTGGGCGGACTTTCATTTCACTGCACAGAACCGCGTCGGCGGTTCCTGTCAGCAGAGTTTAGGCGACAATGTCCGTGGTTGCCGCCTGACCGACCGTTCCCACGGCAAAATCTACCGCACCGTGGCCGGTGAGATCGACATACAGACTGGTCTGATTAGTCTGTGCAAAGTACGTCAGGATCGCATCGCCGGCATGGCCGGTGAAGCCGCTGACGAAGTTCAGCGTGGCGGCGCCGGACGCGAACTGCGCGATGCCCGACAGGTCGATCTTGTCCTCACCGCTGGTGAAATCCATGATCCAGTCCGGCGCGGTCATGGTCGAATCGGATGCCGCACCGAACACGAAGGTGTCCGCCCCTGCCCCGCCCCACAAGCTATCGCCGCCTCCACCGCCGTAGAGGATGTCGTTGCCGGCACCGCCTTCGAGCAAGTTGGCCACCGCGTTGCCGATCAGCAGGTCATTGCCCGAACCACCGATAGCGTTTTCCAGGGTTACGCCGTGGGCGATGGACACGTTGCCGACCAGGCCGCCAACGTCAGAGAACGAGCCTTGGTTGAGGTTGATCTTCTGGTTCTGGCTGAAGCCCGAGAAGTCCAGGGTGTCGTTGCCGCCACCGTCCCAAACCGAGAACACCACTTTGGAATCAGCCGACATGGCGCTGTAGAAGTCGCGACCGGCGTTGGAGTTGAAGCCATAGACCGTATCATCGGCACGGGTCTCGAGGTTGGCACCGTAGAGTTTTTGCACCGCGACAATGTCATCCATCAGCGGTGCCGAGGCGTACGCACCGCTGCCATCCTTGCTGAAGTCCTGACCGGTGTTGCTCTCGCTCCAGTAGCTCATCAGGCTGTAGCCGCGCGTGTCCTGAGCGTAGGTCACGTCGTTATAGGTCGGGTTGCCGCTACCCGCGTTATAGACGCCCGGATGGGACAGGCCCAGGCTGTGACCGATTTCGTGGGTCAGGGTCTGACGCCCGTAGTTGTTGGTGCCCGGCGTCTCGTTGACCCGGTACTGATCGTTGATCAGGTACCAGGACTGACCGTCGTAGCTGCCGCCCGACGGCAAGTAGGCGAACGCCGCGCCACCGGTGCTGACATCGTAGTTACCGAAGCTCAGGTGCCCGTCACCGCCTGTTGCCCCTTCCTTGAAGGTGACATTGGCCACGTCCGACCACGATTGCAGAGAGAGTTTCGCCTGGGCTTTCTGCAGATCGCTGAACTCGCTGAAATTCCCCAGTTTGGTGTTGTAGTTAGCCGGTGCCGACGTCATGAAGCTGAAGCTCAGTTCGACTTTGCCATTACCGTCCGTGTCGTGCCAGGACAGGTTTTTACGCAGAATCTGATCAGCCGCCTGATCCGCGGTGAACGACGGTTTGCCGTTAATCAGCTCAGCGCCACCGCGATCATACAAATGGCTGAAGGCATCGACCTGACTGTAGGCCGAACTGACCTGCCCTGAAGAAATGAGCGCTTTTGCTTTGGCCTGTGACATCACTTACGTCCTTGTTTCAAATAGTCGGTTCCGATAGACCACGGCGACCCCTTCGCGAGATCGTCCTATCACTCGCCCTGTTGAAGGCGCAACGAAACTGACACAGTTTGAAGCGGCGGGGCTATTGAATTTTTAGATAGCGGCCGCTCAAGGACGAAGCGTCATGCCTGATGCCAGTCAGTTAAGCGCAATCCATGTGGGAGCGAGCCTGCTCGCGATAGCGGTGGGTCAGTCAACATTGATGTTGAATGTTATGCCGCCATCGCGAGCAGGCTCGCTCCCACAGGTTTGTGCCTTAACTGACTGGCATTAAGCGTCATGCGTCCTTTTTTTGACCGGACTGATGGTACGCCCCTTCATCGCCAGCTGATTGACGTCTGCCCCCTGCAAGCGCGAGATAACAGGTTCAGCAATGTTCGAACAAGGGGAGTTCAACATGGTCAATGTCACCGTTTTAGCAGGAGATTTTCAACAAGGCGATAGCGAGTACCGTGAAGGGGCGTTGCAGTTGAAAACCCTTTTCAACCCTAACCAGGAAATCAAAGTGCGGCCCTCGGCATTCAAAACCCTGGAAGTGGCAACCGAGAACAGCGTGACCAACAAGGATGCGATTGGCTACAGCATCGCCGGCGCCATGCTGCTCGGCCCCATCGGGGCAATCGCCGGCTACCTGATGGCGGGCAAGGAGACCGAGATTACGTTCATCGCTACGCTCAAGGATGGTCGCAAGCTGTTGGCGGCAACGGACAGCGATACTTACCGGGATATTTCCCGACACATGCATCATTAAGCGTTACAGCGTAATCCCTTGTGCTCATGACGACTGAATGTCATGAGCACTTCGCGCCTTAATATCGATCACAATCAACTGCACTTATTCTGACCGTCCCTTCTGCACTGTCCTTATCTGTCTGATTCCTTAACAACATGGATTTAAGGTTGACGTCAGCGGCCTGCCTGAGTACATTGCCCGGGCCGGTAACTCAGGCCTTTTTTCAACTCACAAAAGAATCCAATGGACACAGTATCTAGACGCTGTCTGGCTGATGCGTTTTCGCAGAGCTGGGCACTTAACCCAGAAAATGACGGGACTCGACTCCTCGGTCGGGTGAGCTGCGCTAGGGCTTGACGCTCCATCGTAACTTGCCTCTCCGGCGTCAGTCCGGTTGCGAGGCATGTTATGAACTTCAAATCTACTGTAATGCCAGGTGTACGCGCCTTCGCCTCGACGATGCGCGTAAAGCCTTGCCGTGAGCGCCCTGTGGCGGCTCATTCGCCGTTTTCCTCCCCTTCTTCGCGCACTCAGGCTCAGCTGCGTGCCACTTGGCGCGTCTGCCCGTCCACCGGCCAACTGCAGCAACGCTGGAGCCTCGACGAAAGCCAGGAACCACCGAGTTGGTGCTTCGCGCACCTCTTGCAGCAGGCCAGCCTGATGCTGGGCCTGTACTTCGGAGCGCGCACTTTCAGTTGATCTGAAAGTACACCAAGGCATTTAACTCTGCGTTTTCCTTAATAAGGAATTCGGCAACTTTCTGTTGCCTGTTTAAATACAAACTTATTGGAGTCCGTTATGGACGAGGCCAGTAGTAGGTTCGCTGCATACCGTCTGTTATTGGTCATGCAGCGAACGTTAAATCCTAAGAAACACCACTCTCTAAATCGATCGCTTACTTGCGACTCGACATACTTTCGCTCGCCTTTAATTAGCTGAGTTACCGGTGTGTCGTGCCGCAAGACTGCGGCAGGAGCACACACAATGACCACTGTAAAAAATCGAAAAACACCCGTTCAAAGCGCCACGAACGACGACACCAAGCTGTCGATGCGCGCCGCCCGTGAGGCGCAAAACGGCCTCGCGGTCACCCTCGCCAACGTCAAGACTTCCGCCGACGGCCTGACCGAGCTCGACGCCGAAGGCCGCCTGCAACGCGAAGGCTTCAACGAAGTGGCCCATGACAAGCCGCCGCACGCCATCGTCCAGTTCCTCCAGGCCCTCAACAATCCGTTCATCTATGTGCTGCTGGCGCTGGCCGGCATCAGCTTCGTGACCGATTACTGGCTGCCGCTCCAGGCAGGCGAAGAAGTCGACCTCACCAAAGTCATCATTATCATGACCATGGTGTCGCTCAGCAGCCTGCTGCGGTTCTGGCAGGAGCACCGCTCGGCTAAGTCGGCTGAAGCGCTCAAGGCCATGGTCCGCACCACCGCCACCGTGCTGCGTCGCGAACAAATGGGCATGCAACCGCATCTGCGCGAAGTGCCAATGCGTGAACTGGTGGCCGGCGACATCATTCAGCTGTCGGCCGGTGACATGATCCCGGCTGACATCCGCCTGATCGAATCCCGCGACCTGTTCATCAGCCAGGCAGTACTGACCGGCGAAGCCTTGCCGGTGGAGAAATACGACACCCTGGGCAACGTCGCACAGAAGTCCGCCTCCGCGACAGCCGCCGACCAGTCAAACCTGCTGGACCTGCCGAACATCTGCTTCATGGGCACCAACGTGGTCAGCGGCACCGCCCGAGCGGTGGTGGTCGCGACTGGTCCACGCACCTACTTTGGTTCGCTGGCCAAAGCCATCGTCGGCTCGCGGGTGCAAACCGCCTTCGACCGTGGGGTGAACAGTGTCAGCTGGCTGCTGATCCGCTTCATGCTGGTCATGGTGCCGATCGTGTTCCTGCTCAACGGTTTTTCCAAGGGCGATTGGGCTGACGCGCTGATGTTCGCCCTGGCAGTGGCGGTCGGCCTGACCCCGGAAATGTTGCCGATGATCGTCAGCGCCAACCTCGCCAAAGGCGCGATGGCGATGGCTAAACGCAAAGTCGTGGTCAAGCGCCTCAACGCCATCCAGAACTTCGGCTCGATGGACGTGCTCTGCACCGACAAGACCGGCACCCTGACCCAGGACAAAATCATCCTCGAGCACCACGTCGACATCAATGGCCGGCGCGACGACTCGATCCTTGAACTGGCCTGGCTCAACAGCCATCACCAGAGCGGTCTGCGCAACCTGATGGACCAGGCGGTGGTGCAATTCGCCAGGCGCAACCCGACGTTCAAGATCCCGTTCGCCTACAGCAAGATCGATGAGCTGCCGTTCGACTTCATTCGTCGGCGCCTGTCGATCATCGTCAAGGACAGCCGCGACGATCATCTGCTGGTCTGCAAAGGCGCGGTCGAGGAAATGCTGAACATTTCCAGCCACATCCACGAGAACGGCGTGGTGGTTGCACTGGATGAGCAGCGTCGCAAAGCGCTGCTGGCGATGGCCAACGAGTACAACGAAGACGGTTTCCGGGTGCTGGTGGTGGCCACTCGCGAGATTCCGAAAGCCCAAAGCAAAAACCAGTACACAACCCGCGACGAACGCGAGCTGGTGATTCGCGGCTTCCTGACCTTCCTCGATCCGCCGAAGGAAACCGCTGGCCCGGCGATTGCCGCGCTGCGGGACATGGGCGTGACCGTCAAGGTGCTGACCGGCGACAACGCCGTGGTCACCAGCAAGATTTGCCGCGAAGTCGGTCTGGAACCCGGCACGCCGCTGCTCGGCCAAGACATCGAGAAGATGGACGAGTCGACCCTCAAACTGCGGGTTGAAGAACGCACGGTGTTTGCCAAGCTCACGCCACTGCAGAAATCCCGGGTACTGAAGGCGCTGCAGTCGAACGGTCACACCGTCGGCTTCCTCGGCGACGGCATCAACGACGCCCCTGCCCTGCGCGACGCCGACGTCGGTATTTCGGTCGACAGCGGCACCGACATTGCCAAGGAATCGGCCGATATCATCCTGCTGGAAAAGAGCCTGATGGTGCTCGAAGAAGGTGTGATCAAAGGTCGCGAGACCTTCGGCAACATCATGAAGTACCTGAACATGACCGCCAGTTCGAACTTCGGCAACGTCTTTTCGGTGCTGGTGGCCAGTGCCTTCATCCCATTCCTGCCGATGCTGGCGATCCATCTGCTGCTGCAAAACCTGATGTACGACATCTCCCAGCTGGCGCTGCCGTGGGACAAGATGGACAAGGAATACCTGCGCAAGCCACGCAAGTGGGACGCCAAGAACATCGGGCGCTTCATGCTGTGGATCGGGCCGACCTCGTCGATCTTCGACATCACCACCTTTGCCCTGATGTGGTACGTGTTCTCGGCCAACAGTGTGGAAATGCAGACCCTGTTCCAGTCCGGCTGGTTCATCGAAGGCTTGCTGTCGCAAACGTTGGTGGTGCACATGCTGCGGACCCAGAAGATCCCGTTCTTCCAGAGCACCGCGGCCTTGCCGGTGATCCTGATGACCGGGCTGGTGATGGTGCTGGGCATCTACATTCCGTTCTCGCCACTCGGCACCCTGGTCGGCCTGCAACCGCTGCCATGGCAGTACTTCCCATGGCTGGTGGGCACGCTGCTCAGCTACAGCGTGTTCGCCCAGCTGATGAAGACCTTCTACATCCGCCGCTTCAAGCAATGGTTCTGACCCACTGAACACACCGTAACCCCTGTGGGAGCGAGCCTGCTCGCGATAGCGGTTGCACATTCAACACTTGTGCTG